>JAIECC010000354.1 GCA_029068665.1 Lachnospiraceae bacterium | reverse complement strand
TATCTATACTAGGATGATTATTATGGAAATTCATGTTGTAATACCAGGAGATACCGTTGATTCCATAGCCAATACTTATCAAATTCCTGCTGATACCATCATTTATAACAATCAATTAATTTATCCGTACATTCTGGTTCCGGGTCAGGCATTATTACTTTCCACACCTTCTGAAAGCGCTCCTGTAATGCCCACTGTTACCAATGGATATGCATATCCATTTATCAATACCTGGGTGCTGGAACAAACCCTTCCCTACCTCAGCCGTTTATCCGTATTTTCATATGGCTTTACCGGAGAGGGCGCTTTAATTCCACCTATGGTTGATGATACATTTATGATTTCTCGGGCTTTAGCATATAGCACTGCTCCTTTTTTAACTCTGACTCCATTTGACGCAAGCGGTAGGTTTAACAATCGGCTTATTTCTGAAATCATCAATGATGCCCAGGCCAGAAACCAATTGATTAACAATCTTGTGACAACGGTTTCTGAAAAAGGCTTTCAGGGTGTAGACATTGATTTCGAGTATATTCTTGCCGATGACCGGATTGGATTTGCAGAATTTGTAGCAGAGGTACGGGCAGCCATAAATGAGCTTGGCTATCCGGTTACCGTTGCACTGGCACCAAAGACTTCTGATGACCAACCGGGATTGCTTTATGAGGGGAAGGATTATGCCCTTTTGGGAGAAGCAGCGGATGAAGTGCTGTTGATGACTTATGAGTGGGGGTATACTTATGGTCCTCCCATGGCAGTAGCCCCCATCAACAACGTCCGCCAGGTGGTGGAATATGCCCTTACACGTATCCCACGGGAGAAAATCAATCTTGGAATCCCCAATTACGGCTACGACTGGCCCCTTCCTTTTGTCATGGGAGAAACTGCTGCCACTACCATTGGCAATATAGAAGCAGTTACCATTGCTGCCAATAACGGAGCATCCATTCAATTTGATGAAACCGCTATGTCTCCTTTTTTTAACTATACAGCCAATGGAATACAGCATGAGGTATGGTTTGAAGATGTCCGCAGCATGCAGGCAAAGTTCAACCTGGTAAAAGAGTATCAACTAAATGGTATGGGATACTGGCAGATTATGCGCTTATTCCGGGGAAACTGGCTGCTGCTTGCAGACCAGTTTCAAATTGCCAAGCTATAACACTTCTGTTATAATGTGATATCACATAGGACGGAAGTCAATACCCGGTCGCCTGTAGCGTGGTATTATCCCTCCGGAAAGGATATTGTATGATAAAGGTGATTCTTTGGGATATCGACGGAACACTATTGGATTTCGAAGCGGCAGAACGCAATGCCCTGCGTGAATGCTTTTCCATCTTTCAGCTTGGTGCCTGTACCGATACCATGATTGCAAACTATTCCTCCATCAATACCACCTACTGGAACCGATTGGAGCGTGGTGAAATCAGCAAACAACAGGTACTGCTTGAACGATTTCAGGAATTCTTTCATTCCGAACAAATCTGCTTTCATGACATAGAAGCCTTCAATCAGGAATATCAGATTCAATTAGGAAATACGATTTGCTTTATTGACCATTCCGATTCCTTAATCCAAGAGCTGCAGTCTCTTGTAAAGCAATATGCAGTAACGAATGGATCACTCATAGCACAGAAACGCAAATTAAATAAGTCTGGTTTTGATCAGCTACTGGATGATGTATTTATTTCTGACCAAATCGGTGCAGAAAAACCAAGCAGGGAGTTTTTTGACTATGTATTCCTCCATATCGACCAATATGACAAAAGTGAGATTATGATTGTAGGAGATTCACTAACCAGTGACATGAAAGGCGGCAATCTCGCCGGAATCAAGTGCTGCTGGTACAATCCCCAAAACAAGAAAAATACGATGGACATAACAATAGACTATACAATTCAGAATTTATATCAGGTGAAAGAGATTATTGGTTGTATATGAAATGCAAAATTATGCTCAAGGATTTATAAACAAAAGGAGAACACAATGCAAAATAAAAATATTGACAACGGTGCAGCCTTTGATTGGGGACGTACTTCAGAGAATTATGCAAAATACCGGGACATCTATCCGGATGAATTTTATAATCACATACTGGCTTTCGGACTTTGCAAGGAGGGACAGAAGGTTCTGGACATTGGTACCGGTACGGGAGTTCTTCCACGTAATCTTTATTCTCATGGTGCAGATTTCACAGGAATTGATATTTCAGAAAATCAGATAGAACAGGCAAAAGTATTAGCGGATGCCAGCCATATGAATATCCGATTTGCATGTATGCCAGCCGAGGACATCCCATTTCCGGATGAGAGTTTTGATGTGATTACTGCCTGCCAGTGCTTCTTTTACTTTGACCATCCGGTACTTGCGCCCCGGATACACCAGCTGCTAAAGCCTGCCGGAAGCTTTGCTGTAATGTATATGGGATGGCTGCCTTTTGAAGATGTAATTGCAGGAAAAAGTGAGAACCTGGTCTTAAACTATAATCCCTCCTGGACGGGATTCGGAGACCAACGCCATCCAAACTTTATACCTGATATTTATCGGGATTTCTTTACTATTGAGCATGAGGAAGTCTTCGATTTACAAGTTCCATTTACCCGGGAGAGCTGGAATGGACGAATCAAAGCCTGTCGTGGAATCGGTGCTTCTCTGTCTGATGCAGAAATAAATACATTTGAAAAGGAGCACTTGGCGCTGTTACGACAAATTGCTCCTGATCATTTTAATATATTGCATTATGCTGCTATCACTGTTATGAGTAAGAAATGACCCATTCTTACTCATCTCCTTTGGTATTTTATCACGATTCGGGTATAGATAATCATAATCGCTATAATTTCAATTACTATCCCTGCCACTGAAAGAAACACATAAGGCGAATTCTGCCCACTGAGCAGCGGGATACCAAATACTATCATAAGTATACCGAATATTATCCACATCCAGCCCACCGCACGATTAAAGTGTTTCATATCCTCAATCTCAGGTGCGGGTATATTCGACCAAAATCCCACTACATGCTTTGCATAAAAATTACTGATTCCAAGCCCGATGAATAAAATACCAACCAAACTCCAGATAATAAATGCTACCATACATCCACCTCTACTCAACAGAAACTTCTGATACTCCGGCACTTTCTCCGCCACCCATATCTACGGAAGTTCCACTTTCTGAAATCTTAGCTGAACCTGCTCCGCTGTCATCACTGTCTTCTTCATCTTCCAATACACTATCACAATCCTCCGGGTCCTCCTTTGGTCTGCGAAGCAGCATGGCTTTCATGAACAGCTCTGGCTCATGCTCTTGCAAAAACTGCATATCCTTCTGTGGAACATTATCACCGGCAGCAATACTGGCAGCGATTTTCAGGCATCTTCCGAAATCTTCCCAGCCTTCTTCCCCTGCTTTTTCCTGTTCCTTGATGCTGTCCAGCTGGTCCTGTAAAAAGCTTAAAAAATTGTCCTGCTCTTCTAGTTTCTGCTTTCCGGCATTTGATATATTTAATGCAACCCCATTGATTGTTTCCCGCGAACCTTCTCCGTTTTCACCGACATTGCTATTCTTTAGCACTTTAGTCACAAGAGACTCTTGTGAAGAAGCCTTCTGCTTTGCCACATTAATTACACCTTGATTTTCCCTTACCTCTGTTGTACCTGCAATCAACATAATATCATCCTCCTTGATTCCGATTCCTTACAATTACTCCGAATCTCTTCCTGCAAATCCATTTGCCCTGAGAAATTCCTACTCTATAATCTATATCGGCAAACGACCAGGGATAATTGATGTATAATTAGTGCAAAGGGTTCCCATTTTCATCAAATTCTCGCTTTAATGCTCCTTCCACCAGAAATATGGAGCCAAGCATTACAAGGATCTGAAGGGTTTCCAGTATACCGGTCAATACTCCCTGCATGGTTTCACTCATCCACAGCATAGGAATACTGACTGCCATTAAAACAGGCAGCATTATAATTCCAATTCGTTTCCAAAGTCTTCCACAATATTTGTGTGCAAACTCCCAGGTATTTTGATTCAGCATTGACCTTCTGGTACGATAGCCATAATAGCTGTTAATCTTGCCAGGGGGATGATTCAAAAAAACCATACCAAAGCCAATCATCATTAATGGAAGAATCAAATTGCAGCATAACAAAAAAATCCCAAATCCCATCTGCGCTTCACCTCCAGCTACAATACACTTATTTCATGTATAGCCCTGCCAGCCTCATATCTTCGTCATAAGAAATCGTGTAGGTTACACTCCGGTTTTCATACTGTACAGTAGCCTGAATCATGGCATACCGTTTTCCTGACTGCCGGACCTCTGCCATATAGCTGCTGGTAATACCTTGATTTTCTCCCAGTTCTTCTCCAAGGGTTGCTTTGGCTTCTGAAATCGAATTCCCCTGAATATACGGCTGCATCTTCTCATCTGCATAGTCCCCTAATGCAGCATAGTCTTCCATATCCAGCAATGCAATGATTTCCTCTGTTTGTTCCAAAACCACTGCTTCCTGAAAGATACCGCTTTTCTCCAATTCATAGCTTTTCGGCAGTATCCAAAACACGCCTGCTCCCAGCAAAACCAATATTCCGACGATAATACCTGCTATTAAAAATCCCTGTTTCCGTTTTCTTCCTGACAGTTCCTTCGGAGTCAGATTCTCGTTGAATTCCTTTGCCAACTGATCTGATGTGCCCATACGGTTCTCTATCTCTTCCCAGCTTTCTCCATTGGCAAGAGCAGTCTGGATATCGGATGCCAGTTCCTTTTCAATCTCTTCCTTCCTTTGGCCGGAGCATTGCAACTTCCGCACCACTGACTTTATGTATTCCTCCTGTTGCATATATTACACCTCCTGTTCAATACCTATTCTGTACCAGGTTTATCCGGCTCCTCTAGCATCTGCCTTCCCCTGCTCCATCCATAATCTGTTCCACATTACATGAAAATTCCTTCCAGATTGAAAAAATCTCTTGCAATGCCTGTTTTCCCGCCGCAGTAAGTTCATAATACTTTTTCGCCGGCTCCTTATCACTTGCCTCGCTCCATCTGCTTTGTATCCAGCCCTCTTCCTCCAAACGGTATAATGCCGGATATAGGGTGCCTTCCTTTAGGGTAAGCCTTCCCCCTCCCTTTTGCTTTAATTCCTGAATCAACTGATAACCATACTTTTCCTCTTCCTCCAGAAGCTTCATAATCAGCATATCCAGAACGCCCTTTTTCATTTGCTGTTCATATCGATTTGTCAAATCATCACCGCCTGTACTACTTAGTTTTACTAAGTATATTGTATAGCATATTATATTCCGACTTTCACTAAAATGCAAGCTTATAAAACAGCAAACAGGCAGCTTCTTTTCGAAACTGCCTATATACCATCTATCTTACTTTTCCTTTTAAAACTCCCCTATCGTATGATATACTATGTCTCAAGGTCCTCATTACAAAGGGGAAGAACCCTTCCATCTGACTCTATCCCATCAGAATAACAGCCAGATACCATGAGATAAAAAGATATACTTTAAAAAGGGAGAAATCATGTACGATATCATCATCATAGGCGCCGGACCAACCGGCTGTACAGCTGCAAAAAAACTATCCGAGAGCGGATACAAGGTTTTGCTGGTTGAAAAGTTCAAACTGCCACGTTACAAATCCTGTTCCGGAGTTTTAATTAAGAAAACCATGGATTTGGTTTCGCTTTATTTTGGAGAAGCAGTTCCGTCCTTTACCATGTGTACTCCAACGGAAAATAAGGGCATGGTATTTACCAGTGATACAGGAAAAGAATATAAATTTCAGCAGCCCGGGTTAAATATCTGGCGCAGCTCTTTTGACAACTGGCTTGCTGACAAGGCAATGAAACAGGGAGTAGAAATCAGAGACTGCACAACTGCAATTTCTTGTGAAGCAAAAGAGGATTCTGTTATTCTTACTCTGAATGGCACGAAACGCTATACAGAAACCACTCGTTATATCATAGACTGTGAAGGAGTTGTCGGGGCTTTCAAGCGGACTCTTTTGAACCAGCATCCTACATATATAACCACCTTTCAGACCTTTAACCAAGGACATATTGATTTAGATCCCCACTATTTCTATGCATATCTGCAGCCGGAGTTATCCGAATATGATGCCTGGTTTAATGTAAAAGATGAGCAATTGGTTCTGGGCGTATCTGTTAAGAATATGCATAAAATCGATTATTATTACGAGCAATTTCTTAGCTTTATGAGCAAACAGCATCATTTACAGATTGATAAAGAATTAAGAAGCGAGAAATGGTTAATGCCTCGTATTTATCCGGGCTGCCCTATTGACTATGGAACCGGGCGAATTCTTTTTGCCGGAGAGGCGGCTGGATTTTTGAATCCCATGGGTGAGGGTATTTCTGCCGGAATGGAAAGCGGGTATTGCGCCGCTTGTGCAATTACAGAACATTTTGACAGCTCAGACCAAATATGTACCGATTATAAGAAACGCACCCAAAGTCTAAAGACCTATATGGAACGCCAATGGAATTTGGTTGCCGATTTATCTGATACCTTTCGGGAGATGAAATAATTGCAGCCAATAAGCAGATTCATGCTTTGAATAATGTACAATACATTAAGATATTTGCATAGCTTCCATGGCATCGGCTGATGATAACTGATACCGCAGCATGACCTTATCCCGGATCAAAGCTTCGTCTGCTCCAATTTCACGCAGAGTAATAATAAGCTTTTGAATAGAACATTTTTGCTCTTCTATCCTCCCCTTTTCCATTCCTTCTGCAATCATCTCTTCAAAAGCTTTGCACATATCGATTCCTCCTTCGCTTTTTCTGGACTTACATATAACATTATCCAAGATATCCGTATTGGTCATTACTGCAATGGCATTATAAATATCTTCATCTATATTTTGTAATTCATTTTGATTTGACTGAATGTATGCCTCCATCTCTTTCCTGTCATGAGAATGCTGTAGTATTCCAAACAAATATTGTAAATCCGTTTCCATACCTTCCAGCATATCTTCCTTCATATGCTTTACATCAAGTACAATCAATCTGTAGTCATTCACCAGCTGCTTTACGAATTCCCGTTCCGTTTCCGGAAAATAATTAAAATCCATTAATTCATGAAGTCTTGTGGGTGCCTCCCAGGGTTCATCACCATAGTATACGCATACTGTTATAACCGGAATAATCCGGTCTTTACCGGAAAACCCTGCTATATATTCTGCTCCCTTCAAATCCTTATTTTCTCTATGTCTTTTTCGAATCATATTTAATTGCTTATCATAGGAATATGCATCATAAATGAAACTTCTTAGTACCATGGCAGAATGAATCTCAGCCTGATTCTCAATACCAATAATGGCGCACACCGCCTGACTTCCATATGCTTTAATACAGTCTCTTCGCTTTTCATATGTCCCCTGCCTGTCCAAACGTTGTCCGGCAAAAACTTTATCCATGTCATAAAGTTCCTCTGGAACAATGATTTTTCTTCCTACTGCCATATTAAAACATTCGGCATAACGCTTATTCTCATTCATACATTTGTTGAATATTACATTGCTGTCACCCATTTTTCCCCTTTTCTGCTGAAAAACATGAAAAATGAATAACCAGCCATTTCTTCTTTATTTCATTTCAAATCTCATATTTCCCTGCTCTTATAAAAGAATTAAGTTTCGCAAGGATTCATAATAAGAATTGGATTTACAGAATTCTAAGAAGGCAGTTCTGCCTGTAATTGAAGTTCACTTGCTTGTATTTATTTTACACGCTGATATTAATTTTGTCAATATTTATTATGTTTTTTAATTATATTTTATTTTCTATTAATATATTCTTGATTGTTTTAAAGATTCCTTGGCTTTTCAAACTATGATTCCGTTTTAATCATAAATAAACAGTCGTTCCCTAATTACGGAACCCATTGAAC
>JAIECC010000353.1 GCA_029068665.1 Lachnospiraceae bacterium | reverse complement strand
TAACATAGCTTAAGAATAAACAATATCACAGTAAAAGCCCAGCTTATTCTCTTTGCAGCTGGCATAACGATAGCGGACAACAGAGCCTTCATTAAATCGGACAAACATTCGGGAATATGGATACCCTACAGCATCCATTAACTTCTGAAACTGCTTCTGTGCCTGTTCTAAACTGAATTTATTCAACTTCACATCCACCACAAACCGATTATAGTGAATTGTAACACAATAATTCTTTAACCCCTTGCAATCCGCCAGGTAATGATTAAAGGCACATTCAATTTCCGGTTCTGTTGAAAGCTGTATATTTTTTAAATACTCATTGAATACACGAAACATAGAGTGTACGTATCCTTTCTTTTAGTAAGTAGTATCAACTAATTGCCATCTGCATGAATCTTGGCAGTTGCCTGAATCTCCCAGTTCTGCTCTTCCACTTCTTCCTGTGGTAAATCCGGAATGGACTTGAAAATTTCTACAAACTTGTCAAACTGTTCCTTAAACAACTCCACCACTTGAGGGTCAAACTGTGTGCCGCTTCCCAGTGAGATTTCATTATAGGTCTGTGACAGACTCCACCCTTCCTTATAACAACGGCTTGCAGACAAAGCATCAAACACATCAGCCAACGCCATAAGGCGGCTTACATAAGCGATTTCCTCCCCTTTCATTCCCAGGTAACCCTTGCCATCCCATCGTTCATGATGCTGCAGGGCAATGGTACGGGCAATCTCCATAACTTCGCCGGTGGTATTATGTAATAATGCTTCTCCATACAGAACATGATTTTTCACAATAGCATATTCTTCATCCGTTAATTTACCGGGCTTATTCAGGATTTCCTCCGGTATCATCAGCTTACCAATGTCATGCATCATGGATGCGGTACAGACCATATCGGTATAATTTTCATCGAAACCGGAGGCTTCACATAAGACATGCATATATTTCGATACTCTGCGGACATGCTCGCCGGTTGATTTGGATTTGGATTCGCAAATATTGGAGAAGGATAAGATGATTTCCTCCTGACTGTTTTTCAACTGTTGAGAATAAATGAAAATATCTGCCATCATTTCATTGTTACGATCCACAATAAAATAAGCGATAAATGACATAAAAATCAGTACCAGCTCTTTGGGAACAAAATTATACAATATGGCAGCTTCAAAGCTTTGCGTCAAAGGATCATTGGGAATCAGTCCAATACATATATTCAAAAGGGACGACCCCAAAATCAAA
>JAIECC010000352.1 GCA_029068665.1 Lachnospiraceae bacterium | reverse complement strand
TTACGATTTTCCTTTTTTTGTAGTATACTAATATTTATTAGGATACATAAATATAATGATAGAGAAAGAATACACACGAGAAAGGAGAAACTGCTATGGTAGAATTTATTCTATGTCTGCTGGTTGGATATCTGTTGGGTTGTGTCAGTCCATCCTATTTTCTTTCCCGTTCCAAAGGGATTGATTTGCGAAATACAGGACAGGAGAATCTGGGTACGACCAATGCTTTTATGGTATTGGGAAAGTCCAGTGGAATCATTGTCATGGTTGTTGATTTTATGAAAGGGTTTCTGGCGGTTAAGATTGCACAGCTTTTGTTTCCGGAGTTTGCAATTGCAGGTATCACTGCAGGAGCAGCTGCGATATTAGGACATATTTTCCCGTTTTATTTAAAATTCCGTGGTGGAAAAGGCTTAGCTACCTTAGGAGGGCTGATTTTAAGTACGGACTGGCGTATTTTTCTGCTGCTGGCAATTATTGGCATTGCCATCATGCTGATTTCCGACTGGGGATGTGCAGCTTCCTTTTCTACGGCAATCCTGTATCCGTTCTTTTATTTTATGAAAGGGTATAGTTATATTACACTGGTTATTCTGGAAATTGCCTGTATTTGCGTTGTGGTAAAGCATTGTGCCAACATTCCGCGGCTTCAGGCAGGAAAAGAACCCTCGGTACGAATGTCCATAAGGAAGTTTCTGCGTCGGGTGGAGGAGGAACACTTTACAGAATTATAAAGAATATTTTTTTTCAAAAAAACACGCATACATTCCTTCATTTAACAAATACTACATTTACAGGAAACCTATCTCAAGCTGAGATATGGATTATCACATTAAATGGAGGAACATTATGAAAGCAACAGGAATCGTTAGACGAATAGACGACTTAGGAAGAGTGGTAGTACCAAAGGAAATACGACGGACCCTGCGGATTCGGGAGGGAGACCCGTTGGAAATCTTTACGGATAAGGATGGAGAAATTATTTTGAAAAAATACTCTCCTATTGGAGAGCTTGGAGCCTTTGCACAGCAATATGTTGATGCCACGGCACAGATTATCGGTCATGCGGTCTGTGTTTCGGACCGGGATCAGATCATAGCGGTAGCCGGAGCTCCTAAAAAGGACTTTATTGGTAAAGTACTTCATAAAGAACTGGCAGAGGCAATTAATGACCGGGAATCGATTCTGGCGCGAAAGGGTG
>JAIECC010000351.1 GCA_029068665.1 Lachnospiraceae bacterium | reverse complement strand
CTTTTTTTAATGGCTTAGATTCTGCTTAAGAAAGGCAATAAACTCTTCCTTTGGTATAGGTTTTGAATAATAATACACCTGTATATACTCACACTGTAAGTCAGAGAATTGCTTCACCATGTCTTCTGTTTCGATTCCCTCCACTACAATCTTCATATTCATAGCTTTAATCATCTTAATCGTATTCTTTAATACAATCTGCAGCCGCGGATTGTCTTCTTCATTTACGAAGCTCTTATCAAGCTTAATGATGTGAAACGGAAGGGATGCAATACGTCTCATGTTAGAATAGCCGGTTCCAAAATCATCCAGAGACAAGCTGATTCCTGCTGCATTTAGAGCGTTCAGATTTTCCATCATCATTTTCTGGGAATAAGAGGCGGCAGTTTCCGTAACCTCCAGATTAATCTGCTCCGGGCGAACCTGATATTTATTCAGGATTCCCAATATCTGACCTGTCAGGTCATTCCGCATGCACTGTGCCACAGAAAGATTAATTTCAATATAATCCAACTGCAACGCCTTATATTCTTCACTGGCAATAAATTGGCAGACCTCCTCCAGCACAAATGCCCCAATCTTATGAATCGCACCATTTTTCTCAGCAGCCGGTATAAAGACCTCCGGCGAAATAAATCCATACTTTTCATCCTGCAGCCGGAGTAATGCTTCTGCCGAATGAAAGCGCTTTTCATTCACAGAGTAGATTGGCTGATAATAAATGGAAAACTTATGATCTGCCAGAGCCCGTTCAATAATACGGTCCATATCCTTCATTATATTATAGTATTCCTTCTTATAAAGCTTGGCTGCATAAAGCACTTCTCCGGTATATGCTTTGGTATTTAAATCACTTCCAAAGGCAAGAAGTGCATCAACATCCCCTATATCCTTGGGACAGTCTGCAATACAGATATGGGATACCAGATTCAATTCCATCTGATTATAGCGAAAGCCTCGCTTCATCAACGCATTCACTAATTGTGCCGTTTCTTCTGTCTGGTCAAAATGCCGGTAATCAACCACAAACCGAAATTTCCCCACACCTAAATAGTATAACTCTGCCTCAACTCCATGCTTGCGATTTAAATCAGCCAACATATCTGCAATTTTACAGAGCACCTCATTCATACTGTCATAACCAAGCATATCCCAAAGGATACTGTAGTTGGCAACATTAATCATTATGACCTTCATGGGCTTTCCATTGGCAAATGCCCGTTTCATATCTGTAACATACGCACTTAATTTGCCAAGTCCCGTTACGGTATCAATAACCTCCTCCGGCCGCTGCACCATCATGGAAATATACAGAAGTCCACAGGTGATTGCAAACATTTCCACCACCAGCCTGGAATAAAAAAACTGAACGACTACTGCTGCCATCATCAACGGAAAAATAGACAGAAGCGCACTAAACCGCCGTTTGCTGAAGAGCTTTCTATAACGAATGATATAAATAATGCCAAATATAGAATGAACCAAAACGGATACATATAATAGAAGGAAATGGCTGCCTCTGGTGTAATAATCGTTTTCATCCAAATAAAAAATAATATGCCGGAATGGATTAACAGCAAATCCACCTATTATAAGAACCATCGGCACACATAACACCAGCTTTTGAAACCTGCTTTGATTCAGCTTGTGCCAGGTATCGGTCTGCGCCACCAGATAAAGAATGTAGAGCAGTGGTGTGAAATTATGTACTAGGAGATAAATGGTATGTGCTATGCATTTCGCAGTAACATTACCCGGTCCCATTTCATCCAGATGAATGGCCCAGATATCTGCCAACACCGTTATAATGGAAATCGTCAGCATCGCCAGAAAATAATGATTCACCCTGCCTCTTATCATTTTACGAAATACTGTAGAAATAAGCAGAATTGCAAGTATAATAAGTGCGCAATAATCAAAATAAATTATCTTCGCCATCTTATCTCCTCCTCTCCGGCTTATTTCTGATACAGTACTGCTGATTATACTCCCAACATACACATTACAAGTCAAACATCCCTACAAAATCTCACCCTTACCCAGCAAAGTTGCCATAACTGCCTTCTCAGCATGACGGCGATTCTCCGCCTGGTCCAATATATGCTCCAGATTCTGATCTACAACATCCTGTGCGATTTCATAGCCTACATGCATCGGCATATCATGAAGAACAATCGCACGACTGCCTTCTAACAAATCGGAATTAATCTGATATGGCATCATCATATTCAAGGTCTTTTCCTTCTGCTCTGCATATGCCGGATTATTAAAGAACTCCATATCTACCCAGGTATCGGTATATAAGACATCCATATCCTTTACATAGGACTTTGCTTCCTCCATAGACATGGATGGATTCAGCTCCACATAATATCCGGTTGCCTTTGCTTTCTCATAGAAATCCGGCTCCACAGCCGTATCATTTACCAATGGGGTCAGTCCATATAAGGTACCCATTTCCATCTTAGAGAAGAATTCAACTAAAGAATTAAATACATTATTCTTTGCACCAATATATAAGAACTTCACATTCAGGCTGCCGAATTTCTCCATCAGTGTCAACGCATCTGCCAGAATCTGACATGGATGCCAGGTACTGTCACAGCCGTTAATAAATGGAACAATCGTATTTGCACCAAAGCGTTCTACGGTTTCATTCTGAATCAGACGAGCCATGATAATATCCACATTTCTGCCTACATAGCGAAGCTCAGACACCGGTTCTCCCAATACGAAGTTGGAATCCTTCCACAACTGATTGTAATAAGTACCGCCTAATTCCGTAATGCCTGTGGTAAAGGACAGAAAGGTTCTGGTAGAGGTCTTTTCAAACAGGGTATACAGCTTCTTTCCCTTTAACACCTCCTGATACTTTTCCGGATACTGCTTCATATCCATTGCCAGCTTCAGGATGTTCATCAATTCTTCCTTACTGTGTTCTTTAAAGTTCAACATATTCTTCATATGACTTATTCCCCTTGTCTTGTTAATTTATTTTATATTGAACTTTAATGGTAACAC
>JAIECC010000350.1 GCA_029068665.1 Lachnospiraceae bacterium | reverse complement strand
TGTTGAAGAGGCAATTGAAGTGCTGACGAAAAATAAGGTTCGTCTGCTGTGTCAGGAGGACCTGAAAACCAATTAATTTATATTTCTATCAATTATCTATTGCATTTTTATAAGAGGGCTTTCATAATGAAATAAACAGACTGCATCAAAAGATAACAGAAGCTGGAAATTATATTATTATGATTTGAGGATATAAAAATGACACTAGATAAATTAGAAGTAGGAAAAGATGCAATAATTGAATCGATTAACTGTGAGTCACCTTCTCTCCGGAAGCACATATTGGATATGGGCTTAACACCGGAGACGGAGGTGACTCTTGTTAAGATTGCGCCTATGGGAGACCCATTGGAATTACGGGTACGGGGGTATGAACTGACCTTGCGGAAGGCAGATGCGGCAAATATTCAATTAAGAGACATTCATGAAGCCCATGCTTATGCCAGAAGGAATACAGAGGCAATTCCTATGTCACATCCGGGTGTAGGAGAAACAGACCTGTTAAAAAGGAAAGTCTATCAGACACAGGTACGGGGAGATGAGATACCGGAGGGGGAAGCAATTACCTTTGCACTGGCAGGAAATCAGAATTGTGGTAAGACTACTCTGTTCAACCAGCTGACCGGTTCCAAGCAGCATGTAGGGAACTTTCCGGGTGTTACTGTAGACCGGAAGGATGGAGTGATTCGGAACCATCCGGAGGCAACCGTAGTGGATTTGCCCGGTATTTATTCTCTGTCTCCCTATACCAGTGAGGAGATTGTAACCAGAGAGTTTTTATTAAAGGAACGGCCAAGAGGTATTATTAATATTCTGGATGCTACGAATATTGAACGAAACCTGTATCTGACGATGCAGTTGATTGAACTGGACATTCCTATGGTGCTGGCACTGAATATGATGGATGAAGTACGGGAAAATGGCGGAACCATTCGGGTGAATGAATTAGAAGCCGCGCTGGGAATTCCTGTCATACCTATTTCTGCTTCGAAAAACGAGGGAATTGATGAATTAGTGGACCATGCACTTCATGTGGCAAGATATCGGGAACGTCCGGGACGATTGGATTTTTGTGATGCAGAGGGAAAAGATCATGGAGCTATGCACCGCTGTATTCATGCAATCATTCATCTGATTGAAGATCATGCGGTAAAATATAAGATTCCAAGACGGTTTGCGGCAACCAAGCTGGTAGAGGGCGATTCCCTGATTTTGGAGATGCTCCATTTAGATGAGAATGAAACAGAGACCTTAGAGCATATTATTACCCAGATGGAAGAAGAAAGCGGAAAGGATCGTTTGGCGGCACTGGCAGATACCCGCTTCCAGTTCATTGAAGAATTATGCAGTGAAACCGTAGTAAGGCCCGGTGAAAGCAAAGAGCATTTGCGAAGCCTGAAGATGGATAAGCTGCTCACCGGAAAGTATACGGCGATTCCTACGTTTGTTTGTATTATGGCATTGATATTTTATCTGACCTTCGGGCTGATCGGCAAGTATTTGTCTGATTGGCTGGAATTAGGGATTGAATGGGTAACGGAGCTTTGTGATAAGGGATTGACGGCATATGGAATTAATCCGGTGGTACAATCCCTGGTAATAGATGGAATATTTGCGGGAGTGGGAAGTGTACTTAGCTTTCTGCCTACCATCGTGGTCCTGTTTTTCTTCCTGTCCATACTGGAAGACAGCGGATATATGGCGCGGGTGGCATTTGTTATGGATAAACCCCTTCGAAAGCTTGGCTTGTCCGGACGAAGTTTTGTCCCCATGCTTATTGGCTTTGGATGTACGGTGCCGGCGATTATGGCTACCAGAACCTTACCTTCGGACCGGGACCGGAAGATGACTATATTATTG
>JAIECC010000035.1 GCA_029068665.1 Lachnospiraceae bacterium | reverse complement strand
CCGTGGTATATCTGCAAAGATAATCTTCTTTGGCCGTTTATACCGAGGAAGCTTTAAGCAGAACTGGTTCATTTCCTCTTCGGAACAGCGGTAGTTTTCTTTTATCTCAATAATTGCCGCCGTGATTTCTCCTAACCGCTTGTCCGGCAGACCAATTACCGCAACATCCTTTACGGCTGCATGACATCGGATAAAGTCCTCAATCTGCACCGGATATATGTTCTCACCACCGCTGATGATTACATCCTTCTTCCGGTCCACCAGGAAGATAAAACCATCCTCATCCTGCATTGCCATATCACCGGTATAAAGCCAGTCACCTTTCAAAATCTCGTCTGTAGCCTCCGGATTCTTATAGTAACACAGCATCACTCCCGGTCCCTTTACACATAATTCACCTACATCACCCTGCTTGACCTTCTGACCATCCTCACCTACGATCTGAACCTCCCAGCCATAGCCCGGAACACCGATTGCACCTACTTTATGGATATTCTCTACCCCTAAATGCACACAGCCCGGCCCAATGGATTCTGACAAACCATAGTTGGTATCGTATTGATGGTGTGGAAAATATTCCTTCCAACGCTTAATCAGACTTGGCGGCACTGGCTGAGCACCAATATGCATTAACCGAAGCTGCGCCAGCTCATAATCATCTATTTTCAACTCGCCCCGGTCCAGTGCATCCAGAATATCCTGTGCCCAAGGTACCAGCAGCCATACGATGGTACATCGCTCCTTCGAAACCGCATCCAATATGAATTCCGGCTTGGTTCCCTTCAAAATAACGGCCTTGCCTCCCGTCAGCAGACTGCCAAACCAATGCATCTTGGCACCGGTATGATATAAAGGCGGAATACACAAAAAGATATCTTCCTTCGTCTGTCCATGGTGATTCTGTTCTACCCTGCAGGAATGCATAAGGCTGGTATGACTATGTAAAATCGCTTTCGGAAATCCGGTAGTTCCGGAGGAAAAATAAATCGCCGCATGATCCTCATCCGTAATGGAAATCTCCGGTCTGCGACTGGAGCAATTGGATGTCATGCTATTATAATCCTCTGCAAAGGTAGGACAATTCTCCCCCACATAAAACAGCAGTCGATTCTTGCTGATTTCCTCTGCAATTTCTTCCACACGTCCGATAAATTCCGGTCCGAATACCAGAATATCCACATCTGCCAGATCCAGACAATACTGAATCTCATCCGATGCATAACGAAAATTCAATGGAACTGCCAAGGCACCTGTTTTTAAGATACCAAAATAAATAGGCAGCCATTCCAGACAATTCATCAGTAAAATTCCTACTTTATCATCCTTTTTAATACCTCTACTCAATAATAGGTTTGCAAAACGATTCGCCTTCTCATCAAATACATTCCATGTGATTTCTCTCCGGTAATGCTCTAATGGATTGGGTTCAATCAGCTCATATTCCTTCCATGTCACCCGTCGACGTTCTTTGATTTCCGGATTAATCTCAACCAAAGCCACATCATTGGGATAGTCTTTGGCATTCCGCTCTAATAATTCCGTAATTGGCATTCTTTCTTCCTCCTGTACAAAATCCAATTCGACCCGGATTCTGTCTCCAAAATCTCTAAACATTTTATCACAGTAAAGTAAAAAAGTAAACTGCTGCGGCTATATGATATGAATTCTCTCATCCAGGCGGTACTCCTCCGGAATAATACCAGTGGTAATCACTTTTCCCTGTCCGAATTCTGCGAAACGTACGGAGGATACCTTATCAAATTTACCGGAATCACAAAGAATATACGGCATCCGGGTATGGCGGAAAGCCATTTCCTTTATCCTTGCCTCCTCCGGGTCCGGCGTTGTAAAGCCGGTGGAACGGTTTACCGCATTGGTTCCAAAGAAGCCAAGGGAAAACTGATATTGCTGCAGACAGGCATAGCATTCAGTTCCTACCAATGCTTCCGTGGTTGATTTAATCCTGCCCCCTGTCAAATAGACTGTATAGCCACCGGCACTCAGCTTCGTAGCATGAACAATTGCGTTGGTCACAAAAATCACTTCCCGACAGACTCCATAGTCCAGATAGTCAATCAGATAGCCGGTGGTGGTTCCTGCATCCAGAAAGACCAGGTCATTGGGGTGAATCAAGGTGGCGGCATATCTTGCAATGTTCATTTTCTCCTCCCGGTTGACCATTTCCCGCTCGGATACATTATAATCCGTGGTAATCTGATTCTGCAATGCCACTGCGCCTCCGTGAACCTTTACTAAAAGTCCTTTTTTATTCAACTCTGTTAAATCCCGGCGAATGGTTGCTTCTGAAGCAGAGAACTGCTGCATAAGCTCCTGTACCGTAACAGCATTTCGATGATTGACATATTCCAACATCTGTTTTTTTCGTTCTTCTGAAAGCACTCTGACTCCTCCTGATGATTGATATTGACGATTTTTGATTGAATTATAGTATGGAAAATATGAAATGTCAATATTTTATAGGGAATCAGGGATATTTTACAGCTTTTTGTGCATACTATACAAAGAAAAAGAAGATTCTTTGTGAATGAATTTGACGTTTTTTGATTGACTCAATCACATTTTGATGGTATATTATGGATAAGGATTCAAGAGCATTCAAAATCAATCATGCAAAGGAGGGAATTCGATGATTTATACTGTTACATTTAATCCGTCACTGGATTATATTGCAACCGTTCCGGATTTCACTACGGGAAGGGTAAACCGGACAACACAGGAAATTTTATTTCCGGGCGGAAAGGGTATTAATGTATCCATTGTTCTTCACAATCTGGGTATGACCAGCACTGCCCTTGGGTTCATCGCAGGCTTTACCGGTGAGGAAATCAAAGGACAGCTTCAGAAATTCCAGATAGAAGAACGTTTTATTTCCATCAGTAACGGAATTTCCAGAATCAATGTAAAGCTGCGGTCCGATCAGGAAACGGAAATCAATGGCATGGGTCCGGTCATTGATGCCAACGCATTGGAGCTGTTTTATTCCCAGCTTGACCAGCTTACATCCGAAGATATTCTGATTCTGGCCGGCAGTATTCCTGCTTCTCTGCCAGCCACCATTTATCGGGATATTATGGAGCGCTTACAGAGCAAAGGAGTCATGATAGCAGTCGATGCTACAAAAGACCTGCTTTGCAATGTGTTAGAATTCCAACCATTTCTGATTAAGCCGAACAACTTTGAACTGGGTGAAATTTTCGGGCTGACGGATCTGCGGGATAAAAAAGAAGTAATTCAATATGCCGAAAAGCTGCAGAAACGCGGAGCAAGAAATGTTCTGGTCTCCATGGCAGGTGATGGTGCGGTTCTGGTGGCGGAAGACGGTACTACCT
>JAIECC010000349.1 GCA_029068665.1 Lachnospiraceae bacterium | reverse complement strand
ATGTATCCGGCGGACAAAAGCAGAGACTTTGTATTGCAAGAGCATTGCTGAAGAAACCGAAGATATTGATTCTGGATGATTCCACCAGTGCAGTGGATACAGCTACAGATGCCAGAATTCGGAAGGCATTTGCAGAGGAGATACCGGATACTACGAAGATTATCATTGCACAGCGGATTTCCAGTGTCCAGAATGCAGACCGAATCGTAGTGATGCAGGAGGGTGAGATTCACGGAGTGGGAAGCCATGAAGAACTGCTGCAAACGAATTCCATTTACCGGGAGGTATATGAATCTCAGACCTCCGGCGGTGGTGATTTTGATGAGAAACAGGATTAGGAGGGAGAAGCAATGAAAGCAGAAAAAAACATGCCAAAACCAAATACATCAAAAAATGCCGGGAAGCTTCTATCCCGTTTAATGGGAATCCTGATGAAGCAGTTTGGTGTGCAGATTATTATTGTGGCAGTCTGCATTGTCGTGAATGTTCTGGCAAATGTACAGGGAACCATGTTTATGCAGACCTTGATTGATGACTTTGTAGAACCGTTGTTAAAAGCGGCAACGCCGGATTTTCAACCATTGCTAAAGGAGCTGCTTCGAGTAGCGGCATTCTATGCAGTAGGTATTGCTGCTGCATATGCCTATAACCGGATTATGGTAAATGTAACCCAGGGAATGCTGAAATATTTTCGGGATGAGATGTTCCGGAAAATGGAACAGCTTCCAATCCGGTATTTTGATACACATGCCCATGGTGATATTATGTCCATTTATACCAATGATACAGATACCCTTCGGCAGATGATCAGTCAGTCCATGCCTCAGTTGTTTTCCAGTGCCATGACTGTTATCAGTACGACTGTATGTATGCTGATGTTAAATATTCCATTGACAGTCCTGACCTTTGTCATGGTGGGAATCATGTTAGTTTTGACCAGAAAAATCGGTGGATTATCCGCTAAGTATTTTGTCGCACAGCAGAAGGATATTGGCGGCCTGAACGGATATGTTGAAGAAATGATGGAAGGGCAGAAGGTAGTAAAGGTATTTTGTCATGAAGAAGAGAATATGGAACGGTTTAATCAGTTAAATGACCAGTTGTTTGACAGTGCTTATAAAGCAAATAAGTTTTCGAATATTCTGGCACCCCTCAATGCACAGATTGGAAATATCAGTTATGTAATCTGTGCTATCACAGGCGGTATCCTTGCTATCGGAAATATCGGCGGTTTCTCCCTTGGAGGACTGGCAAGCTTCTTAACCTTTAATAAAGGATTTAGTATGCCGATTAATCAAATCAGTATGCAGATTAATGCGATTGTCATGGCTCTGGCAGGAGCGGAGCGTATTTTCCGTCTGCTGGATGAAGAACCGGAGGTGGATGAGGGATATGTTACACTGGTGAATGCAAAACGCGAACATGGACAATTAGTACCTTGTAAGGAACGGACCGGTCTTTGGGCCTGGGAGCATAAGCATCAAAACGGTGATGCAACTACTTATGTAGAATTGCAGGGAGATGTAGTGTTTGATGATGTGGATTTTGGCTACAATGATGAAAAGATTGTGCTGCACAATGTGAAGCTCTTTGCCCAGCCGGGACAGAAAATAGCCTTTGTAGGCTCTACCGGTGCCGGCAAGACTACCATAACCAATCTGATCAATCGGTTTTATGATATACAGGATGGTAAGATTCGATATGATGGAATCAATATCAATAAGATAAAAAAAGCGGACCTGCGGCGTTCCCTGGGGATTGTATTACAGGATACCCATTTATTCACCATGACAGTAAAAGAAAATATCCGATATGGACGGCTGGATGCTACGGATGAAGAGGTCATTGCGGCAGCAAAGCTGGCGAATGCAGATGGATTTATCCGCAGACTGCCAAAGGGATATGATACGGTATTGACGGGAGATGGATCCAATCTAAGTCAGGGACAGCGACAGCTTTTGGCGATTGCCAGAGCCGCCATCGCAGACCCGCCGGTACTGATTCTGGACGAGGCAACCAGCTCTATTGATACCCGGACCGAGCGGCTGGTACAGGATGGCATGGATAAGCTGATGGCAGGCAGAACGACCTTTGTCATTGCTCATCGGCTGTCAACGGTACGAAACAGTGATTGCATTATGGTACTGGAACAGGGCAGGATTATAGAACGGGGAACCCATGATGAATTGCTAAAAGAACAGGGAAGGTATTACCAGCTATATACCGGAAATGCAGTGCTGGGGTAATTAAGGTTTGCACGAAAGCTTTGAGCCATGTGTGGCAAAGTTGAATTGTCTGTCGGGAGCCGGCTCACGGGCAGGCAGATTCAACTTTTGCCACATAGGGCGAATGCCCGTGACTATTCTTAC
>JAIECC010000348.1 GCA_029068665.1 Lachnospiraceae bacterium | reverse complement strand
ATGACCGGTTCCTTTACCGGCACATATATTCATGCATAATTGAGAAGCGATAAAGGAGGAAATTAGAATGCTGCAGCAATATGAAGAAAAAATGGAAAAATCCCTGGACAGCCTGGTGAATGAATTCTCCAGTATTCGTGCAGGCCGTGCCAATCCCCACGTATTAGATAAGATCAGAGTTGATTATTATGGACAGCCGACTCCGCTTCAGCAGGTGGCTAATATTTCAGTTCCGGAGCCGAGAACCCTGATGATTCAGCCTTGGGAAGCTTCTCTGATTAAAGAGATTGAAAAGGCAATTCTTTGTTCGGATCTGGGAATCACACCGAACAACGATGGTAAGGCGATTCGTTTGAATTTTCCGGAATTAACGGAAGACCGCCGGAAGGAAATGGCAAAGGATGTAAAGAAAAAAGGAGAAAATACAAAGGTTGCCATTCGAAATATCCGCAGGGATGCCAATGATGCTTTCAAAAAGCAGAATAAGGACAGTGAAATTTCAGAGGATGAATTAAAGAATCTGGAAGATAAGGTACAGAAACTGACGGACAAATATGTAGACAAGGTAGACAAAACAGTAGAAGAAAAGACGAAGGAAATCCTGACTGTGTAAACCGGATAATGAAAATGACAGGAATTCTATAGATACGGAGAGGGACAAGGAGGAGTTGTCTCTTTCTGTGTTTTATAAGAGATACTTCTGAAACGGGTAGTTTTGGAATATAGATGGAATGTGTGCAAACCGTACCTTGCTTTGGTGTGCCGCAAATCCATATAGGAGGTAGTATGGAAAAAGTAATCAACGGTGAAACCCTGACGATTCCCCAGCATATCGCCATTATTCTGGACGGGAACGGGAGATGGGCAAAAAAACGGGGAATGCCGAGAAACTATGGACATATGCAGGGAGCAAAAACTGTAGAGCAGATTTGTCAGGATGCCGGAGACCTGGGAGTAAAGTATATGACGGTGTATGCCTTTTCTACGGAAAACTGGAAACGTTCTGCAGAGGAAGTGGCCGGAATCATGAATATTTTACGGCAGTACCTGAAATCATTTAAAACTCATGTAAAGCGGGATATGCTGACGGTCCGGGTCATTGGTGACCGTTCCAAGCTGGCAGATGACATTAATGAGCTGATAGATGAACTATGGGAGATGAGTAAAGACCATCAGGGTCTGACGTTAACCATTGCATTAAACTATGGCAGCCGGGATGAGATGACCCGGGCGGTACGGCGGCTTGCCTCGGATGTACAGAGGGGAGCTTTGGAGCCGGAGGAGATTCAGGAATCGGTGTTTGCTTCTTATCTGGATACGGAATATATGCCGGACCCGGATTTGCTGATTCGTACCAGCGGAGAGCAGAGGCTGTCTAATTATTTATTATGGCAATTAGCCTATACGGAGTTTTATTTCACGGATGTGAACTGGCCGGATTTCAGTAAAGAGGATTTAATTCAGGCAATACGATATTTTAACGGAAGGGATCGAAGATATGGCGGAGTCAAAGAATGAGAAACAGGAAAAGACCAAAAGCTTTTTTGTGCGATTGGTCAGTACCATTGCTATGTTTGCCATTGGCGGCGGTGCCCTTTGGCTGGGAGGCTGGGTATTGGCCCTTTTGCTGGTATTTATTTCTCTCGTGGGAGTGTTTGAACTGCTTCGGGTTTTTCAGCTTGAAAAATCTCCAATGGCGGTCATTACCTACATTTTTGTTGTGTTATATGACCTGTTGTTGTATCTTCAATGGGATGCCTGGGTGTTACCGATATTTATCCTGTATTTATTGTTGCTGCTGACGATTTATGTCATTGGATTTCCCAAATATGATGTAAAGCAGATGGCATGCAGCTTTTTTCCGTTTTTTTATGTAGCGGTGTCCCTGGGCTACATTTTCCAGCTGCGGAGTATGAAGCAGGGAGGACTGTTTGTGGTCCTGATCTTGCTTTGTTCCTGTGGAAATGATATTTTTGCTTATTTAGTGGGAATCCTGATCGGCAAGCATCAGATGTTTCCGAAACTGAGTCCCAAGAAAAGTGTAGAAGGATTTATCGGAGGTATCTTAGGTGCGGCATTGTGCGGCTGTGTATACGGATTGATTTTTAGCCGCTATGCTCATTATGGTAATTATAATTATCCTTTATTATTTTCCGTAATCTGTGGAATCGGTGCCCTGCCAGCAGTAGTAGGTGACCTGGCGGCCTCTGCCATTAAACGAAACTATGGGATTAAGGATTATAGTAATCTGATTCCCGGTCATGGGGGAATTATGGACCGGTTTGATAGTATGATTTTTACGGCACCCATCGTGTACTACATGGTGATGTTCCTGCTGCGGATGTACTTTTAGGAGGAAGAAACATTGAGAAAAATTGGGATTCTTGGGTCTACCGGTTCCATCGGAACCCAGACCTTAGAGGTAGTTCGAAATTATAGTAAGGATTTACAGGTGACTGCTCTGGCGGCAGGCAGCAACATCATCCTGCTGGAGCAGCAGATCCGGGAATTCCGTCCCAGCTTAGTGGCGGTATGGAAGGAAGAAAATGCGGCAAAACTAAAGGCAATGGTTGGGGACTTGGACGTGCAGATTGTTTCCAGCATGGAAGGCTTGATTGAAGTGGCAACACAGACGGACAGTGATATTCTGGTCACGGCAATTGTAGGAATGATAGGAATTCAGCCAACGATTGCCGCTATACAGTCAGGAAAGGATATTGCCCTTGCCAATAAAGAAACTCTGGTGACGGCAGGCCATATCATTATGCCTCTGGCAAAGCAGAATCATGTGAATATCCTTCCGGTTGACAGTGAGCATTCTGCCATTTTTCAATGCTTACACGGGGAGAATCCAAGGGAAGTTGATAAGCTTCTCTTAACGGCATCCGGAGGACCATTCCGCGGTAAAGACAGAGAATATCTTGCCAAGGTCCGGGTAGCCGATGCATTAAAGCATCCCAATTGGACCATGGGACAGAAAATTACCATTGATTCCGCTACCATGGTGAATAAGGGCTTAGAGGTAATGGAAGCCAGATGGCTGTTTGATGTGGATATAGATAACATAGAGGTTGTGGTTCAGCCTCAGAGTGTGATACATTCCATGGTACAGTTTCAGGATGGTGCAGTTATGGCACAGCTTGGAACGCCGGATATGAAGCTTCCGATTCAGTATGCCCTGTTGTATCCTGAAAGACGGTTTCTTCCGGGGGAGCGGCTGGACTTTGATGCACTGGCATCCATTCAGTTCTCAAAGCCGGACTTAGAGGTATTCCGGGGACTTTCTCTGGCTTATCAGGTCGGAAGAGAGGGAGGCAGTCTGCCAACGGTATTCAATGCTGCCAATGAGTATGCAGTTGCAAGGTTTCTGGAGGAAAAGATTGGATTTCTGGATATCTACCAAATGATAGAAGAATGTGTAAATGCTCATAAGAAGTTAGAAGCACCTTCCGTAGCCGAGATTCTGGATACGGAGCGATGGACCTATGAATATATTGAGAGCAGGTGGAAGATTGAACGTAGTAGTTAACATACTTGTTATTATATTGGTGTT
>JAIECC010000347.1 GCA_029068665.1 Lachnospiraceae bacterium | reverse complement strand
GTTAGCATGCGTGCTACTTCGTAAATATCATCAATAAAAGGACAGATGACCCGGATACCCGCAACATCACTTAGATTTTCCTGGATGCTTTCCAAAGAAATTTCACAGCCTTTCGCTAATAGCTTTTTTAATATGCTGTCCGGAGATTTGGTACGGGTCTTGATGAATGATATAGGATTCCGTTGATAGCGGACAGAACACTCATCATTCAGTACCTCCAGCTTGGTCTGAATCTCACGAATGGCACCGCCGTACATCATCATCAATTCCTTATACAGATGGGGCTGATTGGTGAAGACTTTAGGAATGTTATAGGATTCATATTTACTGTGCTGGGTTTGTTCCAGCTTCTCCAACATATGCGTTCCCTTCTTTCGTAAATGGTTATATTTTGCAGTGCTGATACCTGCATTGAATTTTTCTTTTTTCGTTCTTTTTTCACTATATTTACTTTACCACATGAGAAATATTGGGTCAATGAAGGAGTGGGTGTTTTTTATTATTTTTCACCCTGTAATAAGAAAAAATTCATACGAATGTTTTCTTGAATTTTCCATTGTCGAATAGAAAGGACTTTTGTCGTTATAATCGTTTTGACTTACTATGCATGGCAGTATTACACTTGAATCAGTAAATATCGAATATTGTATGGATTTAGGTGAAAGCAAGGGAGGTAGAATATTGATTGGACAAAGAAAAGAAACAGATGTTTTTGGCTTTATTTCTGGCACTCACTATTTTTTTAGGACTGGCTGGATTACTGCTATATTATAACATCAAAAAAAGTCGTGTGCCTGCTGTACCGGAGCAAGCTTATCAGGATGAGTTTTCGTATACACTTTGGACAAAGGTACAGTATGCGGGTTTGACAGACGAAGAATTTCGGGATTTAATCCAAGAATTAAAGAGTATGGGATATACGGCTGATTCAATTAAAAACAGCAGGGAATTACGGCGCAATGAAAATGGAGTCACCTATGGTCCGGATTGTTTTGGAGCAGAACTGATTTCTGTTGTTGCAGATGACTGGACGGAAGGGTATGTCTATCGTGCTGATTTGGAGGGAGATGTGCCAAAGTCTATCGAGGAAGCACTGGCAGTTTCAGGACAAGAGCGGGTGATTCCAGTGTATGCTTCTGATGGAGTTACGGTTATTGGGACATTCACGTCAGGAAGCGGAAAGATAAAGGAGGAAGAAGAATTTCATTAAAGCAGGGACACCGCAGTTTTGTGGTAGTCCCTGTTTTTGCCTTATGACAACATTATAGCAGGATTCATTTTCCTCCAACGGGCTGCATTAATGATATCCAGATTGCATAAAATCAGAGTAACAATTCGAAGAAATACAGGAAGAAATCCCTTGCAATTTCCATAAATAAAGAATACAATATAATCGGCAGAAATTGGTTTTTAGTAAGCCATGAAATAAATTTACAACGGAGGGCTTGATATGAGCAATAATTCTCAATTGTCTGCAAGACAGCGAATTGCTTCTTTGCTAGATGAATCCAGCTTCGTAGAAGTGGGTGCTTATGTAACGGCAAGAAGTACAGACTTTAACTTAGCAGACAAAGAAACACCATCTGACGGTGTCATTACCGGTTACGGCGTAATTGACGGAAATCTGGTATTTGTATACAGTCAGGATGCAGCAGTATTGAACGGTTCCATTGGCGAAATGCATGCCGGAAAGATTGCTAAGATGTATGATATGGCAATGAAGATGGGTGCGCCGGTCATTGGACTCATTGATTGTGCCGGATTGCGGATGCAGGAGGCAGTGGATGCTTTGAATGGTTTTGGTACCATTTATGCCAAGCAGGCAATGGCATCCGGTGTGGTACCTCAGATTACGGCAGTATTTGGAAGCTGTGGCGGCGGCGCGGCAATCATTCCCGGTTTAAGCGACTTTGCTTATATGACCAGAGAGGATGCAAAGCTGTTTGTCAATGCACCAAATGTACTGGATGGCAACCATGTATCGAAATTGGATACGGCTTCTGCAGAGTATCAGAGTGTGAATTCCGGCAATATTGACGGGGTATTTGATACCGATGCAGAAGTGTTAGGGCAGATTCGCCAACTGGTGACGATTTTGCCTGCCAATAATGAAACCGATTTATCTTATTCTGATTGTACCGATGATTTGAATCGTGCAGTTGCAGTGGATGGCTATGTCAAGGATGCCAAATCATTATTGATTACGATTTCAGATAATAATTTATTTGTTGAAACCAAGCAGGATTATGCCAAGGACATGGTAACCGGTTTTATACGGTTTAACGGTGCTACCGTAGGTTGTGTGGCAAATCAGGGAACGGAAGGCGGAGAGGTTCTGTCTACGAAAGGTGCTTATAAAGCAGCAGAATTCGTTTCCTTCTGTGATGCATTTGAAATCCCGGTCTTAACAGTGACCAATGTAAAGGGATATAAAGCAACCGTAGAAGAAGAGGCTGGAATTGCCAAAGCAGTTGCAACCATGACAGCAGCTTTTGCCGGTGCATCCGTGCCAAAGGTGAATTTGATTACCGGTGAGGCATTTGGTTCTGCTTATACGGCTATGAATTCAAAGGCAATCGGTGCAGATATTGAATATGCATGGCAGAATGCCAAAATCGGCATGATGGACCCGGAAACAGCGGTGAATATTATGTATGCTGAGGAAATTGCTTCTGCAGAAGACAAGAAGGCATTGCTTGCAGATAAGAAGCGGATATTTACGGAGCAGCAGGCCAGTGCAATGGCAG
>JAIECC010000346.1 GCA_029068665.1 Lachnospiraceae bacterium | reverse complement strand
CGACCATTTTCTTCGTTGTCATAAGATTCTCTCCTTGTATATTCCTATATTATTTTTGTCCTTTATCCCCAATGCCGGACACATATCCATCATTATGCCACCCTCTTCGCTTTCTGTCAAATCCACTTTTTCATTTACCTGTTTTCAACACTGTCATTCCTGCACAGCTGCCCGCAAATCCTCTGCGATTTCACTTAATTTCCGCAGCCTGTGATTGACTCCGGATTTACTGACCGGAGGCTGAAGCAGTTCACCCAATTCCTTCAACGACACCTCCGGCTCCTGCAGCCGAAGCTCCGCAATCTGGCGAAGGCCCTCATTCAGACTTCCAAATCCTTTTTTTTGCTCAATATAGCGAATATCTTCTAATTGCCGCTGAGCAGCAGTCAGAGTCTTATTGATATTTGCCAGGTCACAATTCACCTTACGGTTGGTCTGGTTTCTTACATCTTTTAATATCCGGACATTTTCCATATTCATCAAAGCCCGATGAGCTTCCATTACATTTAGTGCATCCACGATCATGGAGCCTTCCTTCAAATATACTACATGATATTTTTTCCGGCGTACAATCCTTCCATCCAGTTCAAAGAAACTCATAACTTCCCGAATATCCTCTGCCAAATCTGCACTCTCACATGCGATTTCAAAATGATAGGATTTTTCCGGATTATTCACAGAACCACAGGTCAGAAAAGTGCCTCGTAAAAATGCCCGTTTACAGCAAGCTTTCTGCACTACCAGATGGTTCAGTTCACTGGAATCCGTTAATTTACAGGTCTGCAAAATCTGAGCGGTCTTTCCTGCATCCGTCACAAGGGCTTCATATTGGGTCGCATTCTTATGCTCCATATAGGTCCGCACCCTTACCTGACAGGAAATCCCGAATATACGGTAAATCAACAGACAGAATTTTTTTGCCACCCGGAAATTCTCTGTTTTCAAATGGAGACAGGGACTGAACCGGCTGTTGCCGGTCAACAGCAAAGCCGTCAGTTCTGCAATCTGACAGTGCCTTGCGTTAGAAATCTGATGTACCAGCTCCTCTTTGACTTCTGAGGAAAAAGACATCTGTATCACCCCTTTGTTATTGCATCCTTTCCAATATCTCTATGCTCGATCCGGACGCTGCAATCCGACGACAACAAAATCCGGTACAATCCATTCGCCATTGTAACAGACCGATGCTTTCCACCGGTACAGCCAACTGCCACTACCAGTTGATTTTTTCCTTCCTTCACATAGTTCGGAATCAGGAACTGCATCATATCCTGTAATTTCCCCAGGAATTCACCGGCTTCCGGTGCATTCATTACAAAGTCCTGTACCGGCTTATCATTTCCTGTCATTGCTTTTAAATCGGATACATAATATGGATTCGGCAGAAACCGGACATCAAATACCAGATCTGCATCTCTCGGTATTCCATATTTAAAGCCAAAGGAAACAATTGTAAGGATGAAATTATTATACTCCTGATCTTCAATAAATATTTTTTCTAATTCCCCCCGGAACTCCCGGGTCAAAAGATTGGAAGTATCTATAATATAACCTGCGATATCACGAAGATATCCGATTTTTTGCCGTTCCTTTACAATCCCGCTTTCCACCCTGCGGTCACGAGCCAGAGGATGGGTACGCCGGGTCTCCTTATATCGTTTTACAATCACCTCATCCGAAGCATCCAGAAACAGGATTTCAAATGGATATCCCTGAGACTTTAATTCCTCCAGATAACCGGACAGCCGCACAATACCGTCACCGCTTCGGATATCCACACCGATAGCAACATTATTTACCTCTGTTTCAGAGTCATATGCAATCTCGGCAAATTTGGGAATTAACTCTACCGGTAAATTATCTACACAGAAATACCCAAAGTCCTCTAAGTTTTTCAATGCCGTACTTTTTCCGGCACCTGACATTCCTGTTACTATTACAAATCTCATACTTCTGCCTCTTGCTTTTCTTCCATCCTTTGCTTTTTACGAAAAATCACCAATCTTCCGTACTTCCGGTTCCAGGATGACCTGATACTTCTCTTCTACCTGCTTCACAACTTCATTCATCAACATTACAATATCCTTTGCCGTTGCATGTCCCCGGTTAATCACAAATCCACAATGCTTTTCCGAAACCTGTGCATCTCCCACCCGGTAGCCTGCCAGTCCTGCATCCATAATCAACTTTCCGGCAAAATATCCCTCCGGCCGCTTAAAGGTACTTCCGGCACTTGGAAACTCCAAAGGCTGCTTTTCTCTTCTTGCTTCATTTAATTCTTTCATTCTTGCGGCAATTTCCTTCGGCTCACCCTTTTGCAGCCGCAGCTTAACTTCCAAAACAATATAATTCTGCTTTGCAACAATGCTGTCCCGATATTCAAATTCCATCTGATCCTGGGGCAGAATCAACACCTCTCCGGCAGGCGTCAGTAAGGTTACACAATCTATAATGTCCTTCATTTCTCCTCCGTATGCACCGGCATTCATTCTGACAGCCCCGCCTATGGTTCCGGGAATGCCGGAAGCAAATTCCAGACCGGTCAGTGCGTGCTCCATTGCAACATTTGCCACCTTACTAAGCATACACCCGGCTTGTACCCAAATGGTATCATCATCTCCTACTTCAATTTCAGAAAAATCATTCCCAATCTGGATGACAACTCCCCGAATCCCCGAATCTCCTACCAGAAGATTGCTGCCATTTCCTACGATATAATAAGGAACGGCATGTTCACTGCACCATTGCAGCACCTGCTCAATTTCAGATATGCTTCCCGGCTTCACAAGAACATCTGCCGGTCCGCCCACACGAAATGTAGTATGACTGCTCATGGGTTCATCAAACAACAGCTGTTTTTCATTTATGACTTCTCGAATGTTTCCTAATATGTCACCTTCCATAGTAATCCTTTCCACAACAGAATCCAGTATGCAAATACATACTATTTTAACCAATTTATGTTGCAGCCTATGATTTCATTCCAATCTCTCACGATATCATACTGTCTTGTCTTACCATCTATCCCAAAATCAGTTTTGCACCGCCATAGATTCCGGCATCATTGCCTAAAGTAGCCAGTTCAAACTTAGTGCCTCTGCATGCATGGAACGCATATTTTTCAAAATACTTTTCTGTGGTATCAATCAAAACCTTTCCTGCCTTTGACACACCGCCGCCAATCACGAATACCTCCGGGTCCACCACACAGGCAATCTGTGCCAATGCACGTCCCAGACATTCTCCATGAGACTCTACCAGATCATTTGCCAGCTCATCCCCTTCCTTTGCCGCATCAAATATCTCCTTGGCAGAAATATACTGCACACTCCGCAGCTTGGATGGTGTATCTGTATTATTCAACCGAATCTTTGCCTGTCTTACGATACCTGTTGCCGAGGTATACTGCTCTAAACAGCCTTTCTTGCCGCAGCCACAGATTTCTGTCTCATCATCATTTACCTGAATATGTCCGATTTCACCGCCGGCACCATTCACTCCCGCCAGCATCTTGCCGCCCAGAATAATTCCACCTCCAACACCGGTTCCCAGAGTTACCATAACAATATCTTCATAGCCCTTGCCGCCGCCCTGCCACATTTCACCCATGGCAGCCATATTGGCATCGTTTCCAGCCTTCACCGGAAGATCGGTTAATTTGCTCAGTTCCTCTTCTACATTGAAGATACCCCATCCCAGGTTCACACATTTTAATACCGTGCCATCCTGCTTTACCGGACCGGGAACACCCATTCCGATTCCGGCTACATCCTCTTTATCAATGGAACTCTCACAAAGCTTGTCTGCAATGGACTCTGCCACATCACTTAAGATATAACAGCCGCCTTCATCCTTTCTGGTGGGTATTTCCCACTTCTTTAACAATTCACCTTCTACGGTAAATATTCCGATTTTTACTGTAGTTCCTCCAATATCAACACCTACTGCATACTTTGCCATTTTTAATCCTCCTTATTTCTTTGCCTCTAAGTTTCCGGTTACCCGATCATATAATTCCTGTGCTGCATTATACCCCATCTTCTTCTGACGGTGATTAACAGCTGCAGATTCCACAATAATAGCAATATTCCGTCCCGGACGAATCGGTATGGAATGACTGACCACCCGGTTCCCCAGAATTTCCGTATACTGATCTGTCAAGCCCAGCCGGTCATACTCCGTATCCTTATTCCATTCCTCTAATTTCACAATCAAATCAATGGTTTCAGACATCTTTACACATTCTACACCGAACAAGGTCTTAACATTGATAATGCCGATACCACGCAGCTCAATAAAATGTCTGGTATTATCCGGCGCCGTGCCTACCAGGGTCTCATCACTTACCTTTTTAATCACAACTGCATCATCCGATACCAGACGATGCCCCCGCTTGATCAGCTCCAAAGCCGCCTCGCTTTTACCAATGCCGCTTTCACCCATGATTAAGATACCCTCACCATAAACATCTACCAACACGCCATGAATGGTGATTCTTGGTGCCAGCTCTACATGCAGCCAGCGGACAGCCTCATGCACAAAGGAAGAGGTCGTGGAATTGGAAGTCAGTACCGGAATTCCATATTCTCTTGCCACATCAATAATAAACTTATGCGGTTCCAGTCCCCGGCAAAAAATCAAACAGGGAATCTTATGAGAAAACAGTTTCTTAAAAATTTCCCGATTTTCATCCTCCGTATGCATATTCGCAATATAAGCATGCTCCACATTGCCACAAATCTGAATACGGTTCGAATCAAAATGCTCAAAAAATCCGGCAAGTTGGATTGCCGGACGGTTAATATCCGGGTCCGTTATCTTGATTTCATCTGTATTAATTTCCGGCAGATGATTGACCAGATTTAATTTTTCAATCAAACTTGTCAATGAAACTTCGTACATATCCTTCTCCTTTTCTGCAATCCAACTCAAGGACTCCTCCCACCTGCGGTGGGTCCCTCCTCAAGTTAATCCTAACTATAGCTTTTCTTTACTGCAATCCAACTCAAGGGCTCCTCCCGCCTGCGGTGGGTCCCTCCTCAAGTTAAATCATACCACACTTCAATTATGTGTGCATCAACTAAATTTCCCGCTCCCCTCTGATTACTGTTCCCTTCCTTCTCCGTGAAAGTAATCATAGACAGCTTGGGCAGATAGACGGTTCATGCCGGAAGCCTGCTTTAATTCTTCCGGAGATGCCTGTTTTATGGCATCTATGGTTTTAAAGTACTGGATTAACGCCTTCCGCCTTGCTGGTCCGATTCCTGCTATATCATCTAAAATGGACTTTACCTGAGTCTTGCTCCGCAGCAGCTTATGGTACTCAATCGCAAACCGATGAGCCTCATCCTGAATCCTTGTAATCAGATCAAATGCCTCGTTTTTCGGTGGAAATGCGATTTCCTGATTATTGTAATACAGGCCTCTGGTCCGGTGATTATCATCCTTTACCATTCCACAGACCGGTATATTCAAGTGCAATTCATCCAGTACCCGAAGCGCTACATTCACCTGTCCCCGGCCGCCATCCATCATAATCAGATCCGGAAACCGGTTAAAGCTGCCCAGTTCCTCCTCTAAGCCATCTTCCGCAATCCTTCTTTGCTCTTCTTTTCCATGAAGAAACCGTCGGCTTAAGGTCTCTTCCATGCTCTTATAATCATCCGGACCGGTTACGGTCCTCAAACGGAATTTCCGATAATCACTTCGCTTTGCTTTTCCCTGTTCAAATACTACCATGGATGCAACTGCATTTACCCCACTGATATTGGAGATATCAAATGCTTCAATTCGCTCCGCTTTTTCAATTCCAATCAAATCCGCTATTTCCTGTGCCGCTCCGGTGGTTCGGGCTTCTTCCCGTTTCAGCTTTTCCAAATCCTGATGCAGCACCATGGATGCATTGTCCTTTGCCAGTTCAATCAGCTTGTGCTTTTCCCCTTTCTGTGGTGTCAGGATATGCACCCGCTGCTCCCGCTTCTGGGATAGCCAGTTTTCTAATAACTCCCGCTCCTCTACTTCCGTTTCCAGCAACAATTCCTTCGGTACATAAGGGGTTCCCGCATAATACTGCTTGACAAATGCAGTCATGGTCTCTGCCGGCTGGTCTTCTTCTACCCCTGCCATATGGAAATGTTCCCGTCCCAGCAGCTTTCCATCCCGGATAAAGAATATGGAGACTACAGCCTCCTTTTCCTCTACCGCCATAGCCACTACATCCCGGTCAACGGTATTGGAATTCGGATTGGTAATTCTCTGCTTTCCTACAATATGATTCACACTGTCAATCAGGTCCCGATATTCTGCCGCCTTTTCAAATTCGAATTCAGCAGCCGCTTCTTTCATTCTCTCCTCCAGCTGTGCAATTACCTTCTTTGTATTTCCATTCAGGAATTCTAATACCTCATCTACATTTTCCCGATATGCTTCTTCCGTAATATACCCCTGACAGGGACCGGGACACTGTTTCATCTGGTAATAAAGACAAGGCCGGTCCAGTCCCATCTCCTTGGGCAGCCGCTTATTGCAAAACCGGATATGATACAGCTTCTTTATCAGTTCAATGGTATCCCGTACCGCTCCGGAACTGGTAAATGGTCCAAAATACTTTCCCTTGTCCCGCTTCATCTGCCGGGTCAGCAGAACTCTTGGAAATGCTTCCTCCAAGGTAACCTTAATAAAGGGATAGGTCTTATCATCCGTCAGCATGGTATTATACTTCGGAGCATATTCCTTAATCAGATTGTTTTCCAAGACCAATGCCTCTAATTCCGAATCCGTCACAATGTATTCAAAATAATGAATCAGCGTAATCATTTTCTCAATCTTAGGGGAACGGTTCCGTCCGGACTGGAAATATTGCCGAACCCGTTTTTTCAGACTGATTGCCTTCCCTACATAAATGATTTCATCATTCCTGCTATGCATCAGATATACACCGGGCTGATCCGGCAGCTTCTTTAATTCCTCTTCAATATTGAACTCTTTCATATCCTGTCAGCTTTCCTATATTCTCATTACAGCATGCTTCGCCTGCCACTGTCATCGAAATCTTTCATTCTCGATTACATATGCTAAGTATACAATTTTTTTCAAGTTTTTTAAAGAGACCTCCCCATAAATTCCTCTTGTGTATCCGCTTCATAGAACTAATAATACTTAAATGCTTCCTTTCATTTTACAGTAACTGCTTTTCCGATACAATAATAACAGACAGGAAACTGGAAACTGACGGACAATCAGAAAAACAGATGCAGCCACCTTACAGGCAGCTGCACCTGTTTTCCCGAGAGAACAATCGTTTACAGGCTCCTCAGCCGTTCCACGATGCTTTGCTTTTCCAAGTTCTGGAAACAGATATAAGGAATCAATATGGCAAATAGAATCAGAATCGGAGTGCAGATTACAAGCGGTATCAGTGTAAAATGAAAGGTTGCAGTCCATGCACCGGAAACCATCATCCGGACACCGAAGGCTACCGCTGCTGTCCCCAGAATATAAGATGACACCAGAGTACTGCCTGCGTAGTAAAGTCCTTCATAGATCAGCATACTGCGCAGCTGCCCTTTTGTCATTCCCACACTCTGAATCATCGCAAATTCCTTTTGTCTGGCCACAATCGCCGTCACCATGGAATTAATAAAGTTTAGAATACCCACCAAAGCAATAATCAGACTGATAGAGAATGCCATAATATCTTCTGCCCTTGTCTGCTCATGGTAATGCTCCGTCAAGGTAGTCTTTGATTTAAAAACAAGGCTCTGATCCAGACTATTTCTGTAATCAATCAGCATCTGTTCTGCCTCTTCTCTGTACTGCTCTGTCACATCAAAGAAGAGCTTACGAATTGTATTGTCCGGATACATTTCTTTGAATACATCTGCTGGCAGATAAAAGGAAAGAAAATCTGTAGCATCACTGTTGAGTCCCTCTGTTATCGGTGTAAGTTTTTCAACAATTCCCATTACTTCATATGATTTCCCATTTAACTCCACCATATCGCCAACAGAATAGGTAGGCTGTACTTCCGGTTCCTTCTCTTCTGCCCCTGCCGCTGCTTCTACAATAACATAGTTTCCTGACTGGAATTGTTCTTGATCAAAGGTTCCATAAAGCATATGGTAATCCTCAGAAAAAACATCCAGAATCAGACCATCAATGCCATATAGAATCGAAACACATTCTCCGCTGTCTATCATATCGTGATATGCCTGTGCAAGCTGACTGTCTATCGCTTCTATATAGGACAGACGGTCATTTGCATTGTAAAAAGTCTGAATATTCGCAAGAGCAGAAGCACCTATTCTGTGAGTAACTACCTGTGAATACAAATGTCCGGTAGCCTCCAGTCCCTCCAGTGCCTCCACCCGGTTCACCAGTTCATCCGAAATGGTAGTTCCGTATGGATTATAGGTGCTAAAGTTCGTGGCAATGGAGCTGTCCTTGATTTCAAAATCACTGATTACCTGCTGGCTCATATACTTATCAATATCAAAGCTGGCATTTTTAGCATAAATGGAAGTCAGCAATACCAGTCCAAGAGTCAGAGAACAGATAACAAGAGCTGTACGCTTTTTATTTCTGCCCAGATTGGCAAATGCCATTCGGTGAATCTTTGTACCATTGGTGCTTTTTTTGATTTTTCGATTGCCTCTGATTTCACTGTCGGTATAACGCAGGGCTTCCATTGGAGAAACCTTACCGGCAATCTTTGCAGGCTTCATACAGGAAAACAGTACCGTTACATACGCAAACAGGGCGGAACCAAGGAATACATAGGGATTAACGGCAACTACTGTCTTTGCACCCACGCCGGTGATTATCATGGGAACAAGCACCGCCCCAAGTCCATATCCTAATATCAAGCCTGCCGGAATACCGATCAGGCAAAGACGATTGGCCTGTCCATAGATGATTCTCTTTAACTGCTTTTTCGAGGTTCCCAATGTTTTCAATTTACCATAGAACTGAATATCTCCAGCTACAGAAATCTGAAAAATATTATAAATAATCAGATAACCGCTTGCAAATACCAACATCATGCAAATAATCATAGGAATCACTTCTCTGAAAATGTTATGATTCATAGCAGAATCATAAGCAATATTGATGCCATATGAAACCTCTGTCAGACCCGTATCTTCCAGAATCTGCTCTGCCCGCTGCTCCAAAGCATTACTGCCATCTACATTTACATGCAGCATACCGATACCAAAGAATTGCCCTTGATTGCGCTGCTCCTCCTGGTTGATGCCTGCACACTCTTTTTTCACAAATGCCTCAGACACCCATGCCATACTTGCCATAGCAACAGCATTTCCATCCCAGAATCCGGAAAGAATAAAGGAGCTGGTAGTATACTCTTCACTGCTCAAATCTTTTCTCCAGGTTAACTGGATTTCCTGTCCCAATTCATAGGGCAGTCCCATTTTATCAAGGGTTATCGTATCCAGTGCTATTTCATTTTCCTTTACCGGCAAAGTTCCTGTCGTAGGAAGGGAAAAAGTAGAAGAAGCATAATTTTCATCCCCATAGCGGATTTCCACCTGCCGCCCGGTCAGTTCTTTATTTTCTGCCACACCGATTACAATGCTTCTGCCCCACTCCCGGACTGCCTCATGTGCGGTAATCTGAGCCATTTCCTCATCTGTCAAGGACTGAAAGGTCAGATGACTGTTATTACCTGCCATCTGAAAATTCATGTCCTGCATATTCTTTACCATGCTTCGAGACAGAACAAATAAAGAGGTAAACATCAATGTGGTTAACGCAATCGCCAGAATTGCAACCAGATTTCTATTTTTATTCGCTTGAAAACTGCGGCTTGTTAATACGTGAATCATTGATTTTTGTGTATTCATGTCATCACCGCCTTTCCTCTGCTATTTTTCCATCTTCAATGCGGATGATACGGTCTGCCTGCTCTGCGATTTCCGGGTTATGAGTTATCATAACAATGGTCTGATGGAACTGCTTGCTGGTAGTCTTCAAAAGTGCTATTACTTCATCACTGGTCCGACTATCCAGATTGCCCGTAGGCTCATCTGCAAGAATAATTGCAGGCTTACTGGCCAATGCTCTGGCAATCGCCACCCGCTGCTGCTGACCGCCGGAAAGATGATTCGGCATATGTAGCAGCTTCTGTTCCAATCCCAGCAGTTCAGTAACTTCATGGATAAAGTTCTGATCCGGCTTCTTTCCATCAAGCTGAATGGGCATAACAATATTTTCATACACATTCAGAATGGGAACCAGATTGTAATTCTGGAAAATAAAGCCGATGCGCTGACGGCGAAATACCGTTAGGTCATCATCTGAAAGCTTTCCCAATTCAAACTTATCCACCTTCACACTGCCGGAGGTTGGACGGTCCAATCCACCCAGCATATTCAAAAGAGTGGATTTGCCACTGCCGGAGGTGCCGATAATGGCAGTAAATTCTCCCTGTTCAATGGAAATACTCACATGATCCAAAGCCTTAACAATATTCGGTTCCTGACCATACTGTTTTGTTAAATTCGTGGTACTTAAAATACTCATAATGCAATTACCTCGTTTCTTACTTATTCATTCCCGTGGGAATTAAGCACATTATATCGAGGCATCTATGGAATACAATAGAAACTGCAAAAACTAACATTCACAATGCAAAAACTAGAATTTAAGTATAAAAAGGTACTGCCCGGATAGGCAGTACCTTTTTAT
>JAIECC010000345.1:4618-10629 GCA_029068665.1 Lachnospiraceae bacterium | reverse complement strand
TTTTCCATACATAATGGCATAATCATACTGTGTGACATCAGATTTTTGACACAATTATAAACCATAATCAAAATAGAATGATATAGATTAAGGAGAAAAACAATGAGCAAGAAACCAGCGAAAGCAACAGAACAAGACAAGCCCAAAACAAAATATGATAGAAAAATGGAAGCCCGGAGAAAAGAGGCCGCAAGGGAAAAACGAAATGCAATGATTGTTCGGACTATATGTATTGTTATCCTTGCAGGTATAATCGGAACAGCAGGATACTTCGGCATCAAGCAATTTCTGGAATTCCGTACTGCCACTACTGAAAGCTATGCAGCCATTGGAGAGCATGAAATAACCAAACTGGAATACGATTATTACTTTAATTCAACCGTAAACAATTATATTAATACTTATTCCTATTTCCTGTCTTATATGGGACTGGATACGACCATGCCCTTTGAGGAACAGCAGTACTCCGAAGACATGACCTGGCAGGAATATTTCGAGCAAATGACTTTCGAACAATTACGAAGGGAATATGCATTACTCGATGATGCCAAGGCAACAGGATTTGAATACGACACTACTGAGGATTATAATACTTTTGTGGAGTCAGCAAAGGAAGCTGCCAAAAATAATCAGATGACTATGATGGGTTATTATAAAGCCATGTTTGGTGACTATGCTACAGCAAATAATGTAAAGCCTCTTATGGAGAATAGCTTTATTGCGGAAGCTTACTATGATAAGTTAGTAGAGGATAATACTCCGGCAGAGGATGTTGTTTCTGATTATTATGAAGAGCATAAAACAGACTATGACCAAGTATCCTTTTACAGCTTTTCCTTTGACCCGGCAAATGTTTCAGAGGCACCTGCCGGCACCGAAGATGACAATACCGGTTCTTCTGAAGACTCTGATACGGAAGATGACAATACCGATTCTTCTGAAGACTCCGACACCGAGGATGACAATACTGATTCTTCTGAAGACGCTGACACCGGGGAGGACAATACTGATACTTCTGAAAATAGGACGATTGCATATACTTTAGCAGAAGAAATGAAAGAACGCCTGGAAGACGGAGAAGACTTTGAAACACTATGTGCGGAATATGCACCAGAGGAACAGCGCGCAAATTATGAAGCACAGGATACGGAATATTCTTTCACGGAAAATACAGTCTGCTCCCAGACAAATCTAATCTATCAAGGCTGGCTGTCTGACGAAAGCCGTAAGGCAGGTGATATCACCATCATTCAGTCAGAGGATACCGGAGTATGCTATGTACTGAAATTTGTCAGCCGTACCTACGATGAAACCTGTCTGGATACTATTTCTACGAACCTTGCTACGGAAGCTGTTACGGAATATATGGATGCCTTGCTGGAAGATCAGTATGAAGTGAAAGATATCAAAGGTGAAATTTCTTACCTTAGCAAGAACACGGAAGACGATACAGACAATTCTGATACGGAATCTCTTCTCGACACTTCCGAATCAGACGAGTAGATTTTCAGATATAAACCTTAGTTCTATAAAAAATCAAGGGAAGAGCCAGAATTATGCTCTTCCCTTGATTTTTCTTTCATATCTATACGATTCAATAGCGACATTTCACTTTCTTATACGGAAACATCAACATTTCCACCTTCGGGCATAGGCGCCGGTTCTGCTTCTGCTACAGCCATATCCATACCGCCAATTTCCAAAGCCACTCCTCCATTGTAGCTGCTTTCAGACCTGTGAGCAGACATACCACTGGATGCCTGCTGCTTTTCCTTGGCAAGCTTTTCAAATACAGCCTTCAGATACTTCATATCTGCCTCTATTATTTCCCGCATTTCCTCTGCTCTGTGCTTTCTCTTTAATTGTTCCAGATCAGCCGGGTCCATATCTTCCCGCAGTGTTCCCACTAATTCTTCGGTCAATTCATCTGACTCTGCTATTTCCTCCAGCAAGTCTGAGGAGTCTTCCACCACATCCTTTAATTCCTGCATAAAAGCTCTTAATTCTTCCTCACTCAGACCGGAATCCTGTTCCTCCTCAGATTCTTCCACAATCGGCTCTAACTCTTCTTCCTCCATCTCTGCCGAACAAGGTCCCTGCTGCCGCTTTGCTTTTTCCTCTTCCTTTAGATGCTTCATCTTCTTTTGGGCAACCCGTTCCATCCGTTCTGCATGAATAATTGCATTCTCCAGTTCCTTATCATCATACTCACCACAACGCAGCTTTCGCCGAAGAGATGCCGTTACTTCCCTGGCTGTGGTAAGTGCCTTTCTCGCAGTTCCGGAAGACTTAGCCGCCAGAATCCGGTTTGATATTTTCTTGAAATTATATTGCAATCGCTTTGTCTTCTTGAGAGGCTGACTGACAGAAATCGTACCAATCCGATTTCCATTCAAATCTCTGATGATTGTCCTCTTTACAAGCCGATTACCCCTTTTTATTGTCCTGGTTTCCTGGGAGGTGGAACTCCCCCGATTTACCGTCATTCCACGATTCCATGCATGAATATTATTTACGTTCATATCCTCATCCTCCTTGATGCAGATAAGCAACCCTTCTTTTAGGGAAATCCGTTTCCCCTTGTTTGTATACTTCATATATTATATCGGCATTCCAAGTATTATTCTTTATCATATACAAAATGGGTCTGATGTCATCCATCAGACCCACTTTCAACCTTCCATATACACATACGGAATCTTTTTTATATCTCATTCCCCGGGAACTTCGGTATTCCTTCAAACCCTTCCTGTAAATCCGCATCTGTTGGAATATAATCCGTCATCTCGCCATCATGGAATTTCTCATATGCAACCATATCAAAATAGCCGGTACCGGTCAAACCAAAGAGAATCGTCTTTTCCTCTCCGGTTTCTTTACACTTCAGTGCCTCGTCAATTGCAGCACGAATCGCATGACTGCTTTCCGGTGCAGGCAGGATTCCCTCCGTTCTGGCAAACTGCTCTGCTGCTTCGAATACGGCAGTCTGCTCCACAGAACGTGCTTCCATATATCCATCATGATATAACTGTGACAGAATGGTACTCATACCATGGTAACGAAGACCTCCTGCATGATTGGCAGACGGAATAAAGTTGCTGCCTAAGGTGTACATCTTTGCCAGCGGACATACCATACCGGTATCACAGAAATCATAAGCAAACTTACCTCTGGTAAAGCTTGGACAGGAGGCAGGCTCTACTGCGATAATACGGTAATCCGCCTCGCCTCTCAGCTTTTCTCCCATAAACGGTGAAATCAGACCGCCCAGATTCGAACCGCCGCCGGCACAGCCAATGATAATATCCGGCTTGACATTGTATTTATCCAATGCTGCCTTTGCTTCCAGTCCGATTACTGACTGATGCAGTAATACCTGATTTAACACACTACCTAATACATAGCGATAGCCTTCCTTTGAAGTAGCCACTTCTACTGCTTCAGAAATGGCACAGCCAAGACTTCCGGTGGTACCCGGATGCTTCTCCAGAATCTTTCGTCCTACTTCTGTTTCCATGGACGGAGAAGGTGTAACACTTGCACCATAGGTACGCATTACTTCCCGGCGGAATGGCTTCTGTTCATAAGAAACCTTAACCATGTATACCTTACAATCCAGATCAAAGTATGCACATGCCATAGAAAGCGCAGTTCCCCACTGGCCGGCTCCGGTTTCTGTGGTAACACCCTTTAAGCCCTGCTTCTTGGCATAATAAGCCTGAGCAATAGCTGAATTCAGCTTATGGCTTCCACTGGTATTATTTCCTTCGAACTTATAATAAATCTTTGCCGGAGTACCTAATGCCTTTTCCAGGTGATATGCCCGCATAGTTGGGGAAGGCCGGTAGGTTCTGTAATAAGCCTGAATTTCCTCCGGAATATCAATATAGGCATCCGTATCATTTAACTCCTGTGCAATTAATTCTTCACAGAAAATCGGTGATAACTCTTCCGGCTTTAGTGGCTGTAATGTCCCCGGATTCAAAAGAGGAGCCGGCTTATTCTTCATATCAGCCCGTACATTATACCATTGCTTTGGAATCTCCTCTTCATTTAAATAAATTTTGTAAGGAATCTTTTGTTCACTCATATTATTCTCCTTTCAACTATGGACCCGAATTCACAGGAAACGGGCTTTTCTCTAGTATTGGTCGGGACAGGGATTCTATTACATATTTAAAAATAAAAATAACCCTTATCCCATTCTATGCTGGGACAAGAGTTCAACTCCTGCGGTGCCACCCTGCTTGATACAACTGTCTGTATCCACTCAACGATATACCTGCATATATCTGATTTATTAACGAAGTTTCCTCTCCGTCTCCCCTACCGCTTCCGGTTCGGTTCGCCCTCAAAAGCCCATTCCATCCGCTACCACCTGCTACAATCTCACCACCTGCAGCTCTCTGTGAAGTATATTTCGTATGTACTTCCTCTTTCTCAACGGTTTTGTATGGAGATACGTTATCACATATTGGTTCCTCTGTCAAGAAAATTATAGGTATGTTTTTCTTCGGATATTTACTTCGTGCCCGATTATGAAGATGCATACAGATGCAATCAGCATAGGAAGCAATCTGATAAGAATCAAAAAAATACAGGCGAATTTTGTCGTTCGCCTGTATTTTATAGGATACTATATCTGTTTATTTACTGTCTTACCTTAATGTGTACTTCCCGAAGCTGCTGCTCGGATACATCTCCCGGAGCACCGCACATTAAATCCTGTGCATTTCCATTCATTGGGAATGCTATGACCTCACGAATATTTTCCTCATTTCGAAGCAGCATGATCATACGGTCTACTCCCGGTGCCATGCCGGCATGTGGTGGTGCACCAAACTGAAATGCGTTATATAATGCGCCGAACTTCTCCTTCAAATCCTCTTCCGTATATCCGGCAATCTCAAATGCCTTCACCATCACCTGCATATCGTGATTTCGTACAGCGCCGGAAGACAGCTCCACGCCATTACATACAATGTCATACTGATATGCCAGAATCTCCTCCGGATTCTTAGTGTTCAAGGCTTCCAGACCACCCTGCGGCATAGAGAACGGGTTATGGGTAAATATCATCTGCTTTGCTTCCTTATCGTATTCATACATTGGAAAATCATTGATGTAGCAGAACCGATATGCCTTTTTCTCCAACAAATCAAGACGAGCGCCAAGCTCTGTCCGAATCTGACCCGCATAGCTGGCAGCACGTTCTTCCTTATCTGCAATAAAGAAAATGGTATCCCCGGCTTCCAGTCCGGCAAGATCTGCAATTTCCTTCTTCATATCCTCCGGGATAAACTTATCAATTGGTCCCTTATAGCTCTTATCCTCTAATACCTCCAGATAACCAAGTCCACCCATACCGATAGAAGTTGCAAACTTTAACAGTTTCTCATGCTGACCCTTAGACAGCTTTGCATGTACATTAATGGCACGTACCGTCTTGCCATGGAACGGCTGGAAGGTACAACGCTGGAAAAAGTCTGTTACATCCACGATTCGTAATGGATTCCGCAGATCCGGCTTATCTGTGCCGAATTCCAGCATTGCCTGCTTATAGCTGATAACCGGATATGGTGCTTCAGTTACAGCATAGCCTTCCGGAGCAAACTTTTGGAAGGTGGCTGATAATATCTCTTCTCCTACCCGGAATACATCCTCCTGGGTTGCAAAGCTCATTTCAAAATCCAGCTGATAGAACTCACCCGGAGAACGGTCTGCCCGGGCATCTTCATCCCGAAAGCATGGTGCAATCTGGAAATATTTATCAAAGCCGGACACCATTAAAAGCTGCTTATACTGCTGTGGTGCCTGTGGCAGTGCATAAAATTTGCCCTTAAACTTTCTGGATGGAACAATATAATCTCTTGCTCCCTCCGGCGAAGAAGCGCAGAGAATCGGCGTTTGAATCTCCAAAAATCCCATTTCATTCATTTTTTCCCGTAAGAACTGAATAACCCGGGATCGGAAAATGATATTGTCCTTTACTTTCTTATTTCTCAGATCCA
>JAIECC010000345.1:0-4608 GCA_029068665.1 Lachnospiraceae bacterium | reverse complement strand
ATCTTTTACCTTGCGGTTTCTTAAATCCAGATAACGGTATTTTAACCGGACATCTTCACGGATTTCCTTGGAAGTCATGATTTCAAAAGGGATCTGCTTGTATACTTTACCAAGAACTTCAACAGAATGTGCTTCTAATTCAATGGTTCCCGTAGCAATCTTCGGATTATAGGTTTCATCATCCCGATGCTCCATTACACCTGCAATGGAAACACAGTCTTCCTTGGTAAGTCCTTCCAGCAGGGTGGTATCACGCATGACTACCTGTAATACTCCATACATGTCTCTTAAATCCACAAAGGATACGCCGCCATGATCCCGGATATTTTCAATCCAGCCGGCTACCTTTAATGTTGTTCCTACATCTGCTTCACTAATGTTGTCTATGGTTCTGTCACGATAAACGTTTGATGTGTTCATGCTTCTCTCCTTTTATATGTTATTTTTGATTATCTGCTGTAACAAATAAATATGTCAACAGGTTCCCTTGGTTCGTTGCTGGCGGAAATAAAAAAAGTCCGCCCCAAACATCATGTTCAGGACGAACAGCTTCTTCTAATATCTGTCCGCGGTACCACCTGATTTACTGCATTAACAGTCTCTCCATGGTTACAAGTGTATCCACCTTCACCTGCTGATTCTCGCACAGCTGCGGCGCACCTACTGCCGGAAAGCCGGGTTCAGATTGCGGCTGATAAAGTGTTATTCACACCGATTCACTTTATGGAGCTTCCACCAACCTCCACTCGCTGGAAACGATAATCGGGCTACTTCTCTTCGTCTTCGCCTTAATACTTTTCAATTGATTTATTATATATCATAGGGATTTCATGTGTCAAGTGAAACCACATTACAAACCACTACCCGTCCTTCCCTTACATGAAACCAGATATCATATCCACCAAACAGCATACGATATTCCTTATCCACTGCCTCCTGTGTCCCCGGTCTAGGGTCCTGCTTTAACAGTGCAATTACGGTATCTCTTTGTTCCTCCGGCAGAATCTCCAGCCATTGTTTGGGGAATTCCACCTCTAATTCATAATCTGCAACCGTATCTGCAAAGCCGGAAACCGCCTCCGGATGACTGTCCGTGTATGCCAGATATGGCTTAATATCATAAATCGGCGTTCCATCCAGAAGATCGGCACCGGATACCCAAAGCACCGGTCCCAGCTTATCATCCATTTCTATTCTATCCAATCTTACGGAAGACAATCCAATGGAATTCGGGCGGAAGGGGGAACGGGTAGCAAAGACTCCCATCCGGACCCGTCCTCCCAGTCTTGGGGGAGCCGCCGTTGCGGACCAGTGTTCCTGTGCAGCCTTAGAAAACTGCCAAAGCAGCCAGATATGTGAAAACTCCTCCAGTCCCCGGACAGCGTCCGGGTTCCGGTATTCAGGTTCAAATACAATCTTCCCCTTCAAGGATTCCACCAGTCCGCTCTGTCTGGGAATTCCGAACTTTGCCGTAAAATCCGTATGTATATGTGCAATTATTTTCCAGCCTGTTTCTGCCACTTCCATTTCCCCTTATTCCGGTATTGCTTCACATAGTTCTGTCTGCTACCGCGTCTTCCAGGGCACAACCATTTCCAAGAAGACACGTTTGCACTCCTGCCAGCACGTAGCGGTACATAAGGGGTGAAAATACCACCCCTAAGTACCGACGTGCTTCTAAGGTCTTCTTGGAAATGATTATGCCCCGAAAGACGCTGCCTAGACTGGTGAAGATTCATAATTCAACACTGATTTCAGGTTCTGACCGTTTCGGCATTGAATACGGAAGGCATTCTGTCATATTTCCATACATAGCTCAAAACATGGCTTCATTCCTTCTCATTCCTGTATTTTAAAGAATAACGTAATATGTCAGTAATGTTGATGCAGTTACCTGTCCTATTCCTTTATGCAGAGATTCCTTGATAGTGAAGTATCATGGTTATGCTATCAGAATGCCTATAATCGGCATATAGCACACAGATGAAAGTGTTATGACATTTTTTATTCAGATACTGGATTTTCAGGATTGAAATTCAATGTTGTATTATGGAACTGCACCTGCCTTGACAGCGACTGGCGATGATAAACAGATTTCACGGAGACCTTAGAAGCACGTCGGTACTTAGGTGCGGTATTGTCGCACCTTATGTACCGCTACGTGCTGGCAGGAGCGAAAGCGTGTCTTCGTGAAATCTGTTCATCATCACCAGTCGCGGTAGTCAGTAACAGTAATATAAACTATAATTTATGCATTTGCCATTTGGCATAGTTCCTCTAACATCTTTGGAAGCTCTGTTTCCATATTCTCATCTGTAAACTGGCAGGTTCCCACCTTCTTATGACCACCGCCATTGTACTTCAGCATTAAGCTTCCTACATTTACCTCACTGGTACGGTTCAAAATACTATAGCCTACTGCTGCAGAGCACCCCTTGCCGCCTCTGCCGCTGACAATCCATGCAGAAATATTCTGTTCCGGATACATACTGTAGATCATAAAGCGGTTACCGGTATAAATCGGATCTACTCCCCGCAAATCTGAAATAATAACATTTCCTTCTACTCTTGTATATTTACGAACCATTTCCTTGAACTTTTCTGTCTGCTCATTGTAAACCTCGATTCGTTCCTTCACATCCGAAAGGGACAGGATTTCCTCTGTTGACATGGTACGGCAGGCATCCATCAGCTTCTCCATCAATTGATAATTGGATATGGTAAACTGTCTCCATCTTCCAAGACCGGTTCTTGGGTCCATCAGGAATCCAACCAAAATCCAGCCGGTAGGATTCATGACTTCATCAACAGTCAGATTTCCGGAGTCTACCTTGTCCACTGCCTCCATCATCTCACTAAACTGTGGAAACCGCTCTTCCCCTCCATAATACTCATAAATAATCCTGGCACAGGAAGGAGTAATCCGACTTTCCCCCTTATACTTCCCCTCCAGCTGCTGACGCTCAAATTCACTGGAATGGTGGTCAAACCACAATCCACACCCCTCAACATAAGGTACATTGGCAAGACAGTCATTTTCATTTATTTCAATCAGACCATCCTGTAAATCCTTCGGATGTGCAAACATCCATGTGTCAATGATTCCAGCCTCCTTTAAAAGCGCTCCACAAACAAGTCCGTCAAAATCAGAACGTGTTACTAATCTCATGTGCCTTTCCTCACTTCCTTCAATATTATTCCAATTATAACCCGAAATCCCTGTTTCGTCTAGTCTGGCAACGGAAAACTTCCGAGCCCTTATGATTAGCCTTTTCATATATTTATAGTAGCTGTCTGGTTCTAAAAAAAGCATTTACACTATAAACATGGAGGGAGTTGAAAGATGTCATCATCGTTAACAAAAAATACAAATTACAAAGATCGGATTCGAAATATAAGAAGTCAGCTTGGTCTCACACAGGAAGCCATGGCAGAGCAATTGGATATCTCCTATTCTGCTTATAAAAAGCTGGAAAGCGGTGAGAACTTTCCATCCATGGATACGTTGTATAAATACAAAAAGCGCTTTCATGTATCTGCAGATTATTTATTATTTGGAGAATTACATTCTGCCGGAGACACCTGGGAGCAGTTTCTGAACTCTTCTACCAAAGAACAAATGGAATTGTATTATCGGATTCTATACTACGTTTCACACTTTCCAAAAGTAAATATTCTGACAGAACAGGAACAGAAGGAAATCACAAGTTACCTGAACGAAGTCTTTCCACCAGATCATAATTCCTAAACACTTACCAAAACACCTTGAGTATTTTTATCTTCTATACTATAATAGAATAACATTTTGAAAACAGGACTTTCATTGAGGTAAGTATATGAGTATATCAAGAGGTATGCTGTCAGTTATTATGCCGGCATACAACGAAGAACAATGTATATATGAAAATCTTCTGTCCGTCTGTGAATATGTTTCCACCTTTCATCCAAATTACGAAATACTTCTGGTCAACGACGGAAGCACCGACCGCACATTTGATGAGGCCATGCGTGCCAGGAAGGAAAATTTCCATATCAAGGTGGTCACATATCATATTAATCGCGGCAAAGGCGGAGCAATTAAAGAAGGAATCGAAAAAGCATCGGGAGAGTATATTGCTTTTCTGGATGCAGATTTAGATTTGTCACCGGTACACTTACATCAGTTTATGGAAGCATTATTAGATGAAGATGCCGATATTGTCATCGGTTCCAAGCTTCACAAGGATTCCCGGTTAAACTATCCCTGGAACCGAAAGATAATGAGCTATGGTTATTTTGTTCTTCTCCGTATCTTGTTTCGATTAAAGCTGAAGGATACACAGACGGGAGTGAAACTCTTTCGTGCAGAGGCAATTAAGCCCATTGCCCGGGAACTAAAGACTTCCGGTTATGCATTTGATATTGAAATTCTTGCCAGAGCAAATAAAATCGGCTGCCGGATTCTGGAGATGCCGGTTCAATTGGAATACAAGCGAAATACAGAGCATGGAATTCCCCGAATCCGTATCCGGGATATATGCTCCATGTTCATTGATACATTAAAAATCTTCCGGGATATTAAGATTCGTTCTTAATATCCCGTCTTTATTATACCATGATTCCGCTCTG
>JAIECC010000344.1 GCA_029068665.1 Lachnospiraceae bacterium | reverse complement strand
GGAGTATCCTGCATCTACCAAATGCCGAATGGCACCTGCACTTGCCATTTCATGTATAAAATCTGACATGGCATCTTCAAAATATCTTGGTTCATCACCCATGCTTTTCACCTGACATACTTTCCTTTATTCTTCCTGAAATAAACAAAAAGGTTCCTTATACCTTCAATCGAAGTTCTTCACTTCTCCTGTGGCCCAAGGACTGCCCACATCACACCGTCCATGATGATACTGCTCTTTTACGGCTTCTTCCTGTCCTTCCTCCACATCAACATGAATCCGGCTGACACCGGAAGATACCTTGGCATCTAACAATTCTATAATATTTTGAATATCCCTATTTTCACTCAATATAATCCCTCCTCAAGCATCCCTATCTTTTGATTCCAAACAAATTCCTTATGCCCGGAATATACCGTACCACCTGATAACAAAGGACTGTCAGACATAAGCTGCCCAGCATAATTACTGCTGTCTGCAGCAGCATATTGTCCCACGCTTTCACTACATAATAAGCCAATGCCACCAGAATGGATTGATGCAGGATATAAACCGGAAAAGAAGCCTTTGCAAAATACCTTGTCATTTTCGTTTCCCGATTCCAAAACCGTTTCCCAAGCACCAGCCAGGTCAACACACCAAACCAGCCAACCAGATTCACTGCCAAATCCCCGTAATAGGACCATTGATAATATGCAAGAACCAAAGCAATCTCTAAAATCCCCCATATCCCCACAATCCATTTTACGTTCTTCTCCAGTTTATCCATGATGCTATCATTACTTATTATATAAAACCCGATTAAATACAAAGCCAGATTCTTACCCAGACTAAAGCCTCCGACATTCCCAATATAGTAAAACAACCAAACAGGCAGAAACAATCCAAGAACAAACCAGACATTCATCTTAGATATTTTATCTTTAACCTTGTCATAGGGCAGAAGCTTATGAAAAATCAGCGAAAATAACGATATTAGAAACAAAAATAAAATGAACCATAAGTGCCCCGGCGTAAACCCGCCGTCATAGCCGCTAAAGTCCGTCAGATGGGTAAAGAAATACTTGTAATTCTCAAAAAATCCGCCTTTATAATCAAAAAAGAATTTTCTTGCATACAGAGTTTGAATGGGAATCAGCAAAATCATTCCACTGACAAAGGGCAATAGCAGTTTAAGAAACCGTTCCTTTACAAATTCCTTTGTACTTCGTTTTTCCAAGGCATACCTGGCACACATTCCGGCAATCACAAACAGGATTGGCATGAACCAGGGATTCACCAGGACGATCAACGTACTTAAGAGCTTACTTTCTCCATTCCAGATATAGAATTTGGGACCAAAATCATTCCAGATCATAAAGGTATGGACCGGAAACAATAACAATATCATAAATGAACGCAGGTTATCCAAATAATATTTTCTCATCTTATCCCAATTTCCTTACACCGCAATATGATATGAGGTCAAAACTTCTCTTGCCTGATCCTTCAATTCCGGATGTCCGGTGAGAATCCCTTTTACACAAACCAGACTATTCTGCTTCTGATCTTCATTTTTCTTCATTCGGTCCCGAAGCTTCTGTCTTCTTATATTCAGCGCATGCTTTACTTCTACCATCTCCCGCTGATCCACTAATGCGGGCACCTGCTGCAGCCAGATTTCCGGGTCTGCCAGTCCTGCCTGCACCAGAAGAGAAACCAATTCTTTCTGAAAGACCTGTAAATCTCCGGTATTTCTCTGATACCGTTTTTCATCCTCCACTGCCAGCTTATACTGCTCCCAGTCATACTCCAGCTCTTTTCGACTGTTTACCTCATATCTTGCATAAAGATAATCCAGACTGTTTGTATTGTTCAGCCACTTTATTTTCACTTTATTCTGCAGATGGATTGCACGGTTATGTTTCTGAAAACATAGCTTTCGGTCATAATCTGCCCGATAATGCGCAAGAAACAAAAAGAATTCAATCACCAAGGCTGCAATAGCGATACAGGCTCCTGCCACTGTCATATCCATATCATACTGTAAGGTCAGGAAGATAAATACTGCCACTGTCAGAACTACCAGTATACCAATTACAACTGCTGCATTGCGCAGGGTTTTCTGCTTATTCTGTAATTCCTCTTCTTCATACTGTAAGGCTCCCTTTTCACCCTCTAAGTATTCCAAATCCCGTTGAATCTTTCTCCGCATGGTTTCCAGTTCCTTTAAGCGGTTAATTGCTTCCGGAATGTCGGATTCTAAATGCAATAGCAGCTTATACCGCTCGGAAGAAATCCGCTTTGGCGCATGCTGAAATTCCTGCCGGTTCTCTTCCAGCATTAAGATTTTTCTTGCATCATCCTCCAGCTTTGCATGACTATCCGGCTCCATCTGTTCAATCTTCTGAATATCCGTAAAATAAGAGGTTACCAGCTCATACTCCCGCTTCATATCCTCCATTTCATAAGTAGCATCTACAATCTGACTCAGATGATGGGTAAGCTCTGCTTCCTCTTCTTTTCGTCCCTGTTCAAATTCATCCATGGACTCCAATTCTGTTTCTTCTTCTATCATCGAATACCCAAACAAGCGTCCGATACTTTTAAATAATCCCATTTACAATCTCCTTCTTAGACGACTTGCTCACGAAATTCTTCTTTCCATTGATTCAACAGCATATCCACTCTTTGATTAAATGCTTCATAATCTCCATGGTCTTTGTTGTATAATGCTTTTTGATACCGTGTATAAGCGGCTGTATTGACAGAGTCATCTATAGCATCTTCTACCAGCATAGAAATACGTCCAAAATCGGCCTCTTCCATATGAAAGTTCCGGGCTTCCTGTGCTACAATCTCTGCCGGCTCCTCCAACAGACGCAGCATTAAGTATGCTTCCAGAGATGGCTTCTTTTTATTCCGCCTGTACGCTTCCAAAAAGCATAATTTTGCCTTGGTCAGTTCCATATTCTTTGCCAGAGCAACCCCTTTATTATGATATACATCTCCAATCAGCCGCTTATCCTCAATGCTTCCCTCCCGCCGAAGGATCTCATTATACAATGAAATTGCTTTCAAAATCCGCTTATACATCAGAAAACTGTCTGCCTTTAGTTTTATCTTCTCTTCCTCCGGAAGCAGTCCCAGCAATTCCTGCTTGTCGACAAACTGATGAATTTCTGCAGTCTCATAATAATTACCGGCAGACAAAATGGCAACTAAAACATCTGTCAATCCGGCATCTGCCGCCAGCTTTTCCATGATTCTATTCGCCAGTTCCTCCATTTCCAGTTCAGACTTCAGCCATTGTACCAGTTTCCCCTGAAATTGTTCCGCATTCAGTAATGCACCATTATTATAGATATAAAAGCAAAGCTCTTCATAAGAATACACCTCAACCTTGGTATTTACGAACACATATGGAATTACAGCCTGTCTTGCTTCACATACAATAATTTTTCCCATGTACCTAGCCTTCCTTTTCTAATAAAAATTCTTTCCGGTATATCTTATTGGTTGTGGGATACAGCTTGCCGAACCCTTCATCCCGAATCACAACGGCGCCTCTGTTCCCGCTATACATCTCTACCTCCAGAGAAAGTCTGGTAGTCTTATTCGGTCTTGATGGAAGTCCATGAATTTCAATAATTTCACGCATTGCTTCCTGATTATAATGATTCTTATATAATAATTCTACCCGATTTGTATCATCCAGACACACGCAAAGCTTCCCTCGCATGTTATACCATTCCCGGCCGCCTTTGGCAATCGGAATAAAGGTGTTGGCGGCATCACCGCTTAAGATGCCTACATCACTATGTACCATATCTTCTGCATTTACAATATATTTATTCGGATTGATCACATGAGAGCCAATATAGGCGGCGTAACAGGCTCCTTTCGTATAGATATTCTGTCCTACGAATACCCGTCTGCCATCACACAGCGCATTCTGAGAGGCATTTGCCCAAAGCTCCGTAAAGCCCACACCGGTGAGATATACGGCTGACATATACGCCTCCTTCAATACCTCCTGTACCACCTCCAGAAATCGTTGATCCAGCTCTCTTTTATCATCATAAATCCGATAATATCCCATTTGCTCCCGGTAATCCTTTTGAATAACCGTTACCACCTGAGGGGTGGTTCTTCTGGCAATATCCACACGATAGAACATCAGACCTTCTGATCCATAATCAAATAACCCTACACTGTTATTCCGCAGGCTCTCCGGCTGCTGGAAGATAAAATGCAGATAGGCACTGGTATGTCCGATAATAAAGAACTTCTGTCCGTACAGACCTAATTCATCCTGGAGCATATGCAATACCCGGAACAGGGCATTGGAATATTTATATACCGTCACTACCAGCCGCTCAATATGTGCATCCTCATAGCGATTCAGAAAGTCCATGATATGTCCCTTTAAAATCACCAGCAATACATCCTCATAGGTATAGGTTTCCTCATGAAACACCATTCGTTCCGTAGATTCCAGCTTCTCTACCACCTGCTCAAGCATGGTTCCTTTCTGATGAAACCGATGCTCTGCCGCTTCACTTCCGATATACCACCGTTTGGCTTCCTCTCCGAAAAATGCCACGTTAGGAAGCAGATATGTATCTACTGTATTTAATTGACAAATGGATTCCGGCTCTTTGGTCTGCTGATTAAAAAAACTCAACTGTGTATGTTCCGCACAGACATCCATACCAAGATAAAAATTCTGCATATGCTTTATCTCCTAATCTCTTTTATCCCAAAACCTTATAAGATACGCAGGATTTCTTCAAATACATGACTATTTTTCATATATTCCTCCATGCTCTCCGTCAGCACTACAGAATCCCGCATTTCCTGACTGATCAGCATCTGATTCAGTCGTTCAAACCGGCTTTCCGGCTCTTCCTTTCGATATGCATCATTTCTTATGCTGTCACTTTCCACCAGAGTAACCGGTCCTGTATAATTCTCACTGAAATGATACAAAAGCTGCTCTCCATGAAATACGATAAACTCCTGAACATAGTATCCCGGAATCCGTTCCTCCATGCGGCAAGGGCGGAAATCCAGGGTCTGCAATTCACTGGTCCCCACACTATAGTTTACGATTACATCCCGCCGTTCTTCTCCCTTGTACACCAGATAGGTTTTCAAAAACAATTCCTCCGGCAGATCCATGACTTCGAAAAAGGCTTTGAAGAATGGCAAAACAATACCCCGGTCCAGAAACCGCTTAATGGTCCTTGACACATACTCTGTCTGCTCTTCATTTAAGCGGACACTTCTTGAAAGATGCCATAATACGGCACCATGACTGATATCATCCTGAATTTCTCCCTTTTCCATCTCCAGCATAATATAGTCAAACACAGCATCCGGCACCCGTTCTTCCCGAATAAAATACATATATGCCATTTTCTTTAAAAAGGCCTTGATTACCATGCCTCTGTGCCGTCCCTTATAATAGGAGCGGAAAATATCAATAGAATTATCCGTATTGGTGCCGGAAAATACCATCTGTGCCAGAATATTTTCTTCTAATTCTCTTGCTTCTCCCAATACTACTATAGCTGCTTCCCAAAGTCTGGAAAGCTCCTTAACATCTGCTTTGTACTGGAATACCAGATATTGCATGATTCGATCATTATACTGGCCCTTCTGGTACAGATAAATGCAAAGTGCGGTCAACGCCTCATCACCTAATATATCTGTATCCGTCACAATATAAGAAGCCAGTCGAAGCAGTCTGGAAATCTCCACATCCCCATAACCAAACCGCTTAATCGCTTCATATGCCTTCCGGTTCATTCCACGCATGATATAACCGGAAATAATTTCTCCGCTGTGCAGCTTATCCAGATATTCCAGATCTACCTGCAGTAAATATCGTTCCAGAATATCCCCGTCATAGTTTTCCAGATAATATTCTATGATTTGAAGCAGTGCCTGCTGCCGTACCGCATAACTAATTTGTGCACATTCCAAAACATCCCTTGCCTGATTGACATCTGCTGCATCCTGCAGGTTCTTATGCTCCATTCTGCTGTAAATATAGGCAAGCAGTCTTGCATCGGACAAATTATACCGATGACATATATTAATGTAAATCCTGGCATCCACCATACGTTCCAGCCGATAAGGTACGGTACTGGTATACCGGTTCCCCTTGGTATCTACCAAAGTAATAACCGCAGAGTCCGTAATAATATCCACATATGCCACGCCATCCAAAATCGGAATCTGCTGCTCCTCCAAAAGCTCTTTATGGTTTACGATCACCGATTTCATATTCGGATTGCTGCAGGTCAACCGTCGCTTAAAGATGATGTTAGCCAATCTTGCCGCATACTTCGGGTTAATGTGCTCCGGATTCAGAAATTCCTTATAAATCACAAGCAGGAATTCATGTATCACACCCTTTAAAATCTGAGACTCCATATAGCTTTCAATGGCCGCAGACAACTCGCCATACAGACCCGGATAAATCCCCTTATTCTTAATCAGGTTGGCATATACATATGCCATTTCATAATCCGTCAACGTATTGCTGTATGCCAGATAACGGATTACAGCCTCCGGCAGCTTCGGATATGCTTTCATATCAATGCTGTGAATATAACATTCATAAATGCCGATTAGTTTAAATCCGCTCTCGATTCCCCGAACAAAGTATTTATGATAACTCTGATCTGCTTTATTGGCACGAATCAGCATACTGCAAATGGTTCTTAAAACCTCTTCCGAAGGATACCGTTTATCAATCTCCTGCAGCAGCCGGAACAATGACGGCTGAAAGCCATGCTCCCTTCCTGCCAGTTCTACACACATACCGATTACATCTTCTGATACATAATCATGCTGCATTCCCCAGCGGACGGCTAAGATTTCCAGGCCGGTCAGCTTCCGAAGCATTAACGGCTCGTGGTTGAATAAATCACAGACCTCATGATATAAAATCGGACTATGCACACCCTGTGCATACAGCTTCTGAATCTCTGTATAGATGGCACTTCTGTCTTCTCCCTCTGAATCATCCAGAAAAATCAGTAGCCAGAAGTAAAAGAGCTTTTCATCCTCCGCTTCAAATACTTTCCGAATCTGATACTTCGCTTTCTCTATAGAATCCGCATCCTTGTATGCCAATGCCTTCAAATACATATAATAGCAGGATTCCCGAACTCCGGAAACCATCTTATCCTTATCAGCATCAATTCGCTTAAATTCCTCCTCTGCCATGCTCTCATTCCCGGCCAGAATATTCATGTGCAGAATGCCCAGCCGATACAAATAATCCTCCCGACAGTACTGTGTCAGATTCCGAAGTGCATATAAAGACTTATCAACATAACTGTCCAAATCTAATTTCCCGGTACGAAAATCCAGATAGTTCGCAATCAGACTATGCTGATGAACCTTGATTATGTGCCGATTTGTAAACAACTGTGGCGGCTCCAGCTGATTTTCCGGTGTTGCCTTCACGATTATATCAATAACTATTTTCTGATAGATATTTTCAATTGTAATATGTCCGGTGTTGGAATTTTCTTCGATATATTCCGGAAATACCATATATTCCAATTGAAACTTATTCCCTATAAAGTCCTCCATACTTAAATACCGCTTGATCGGCTGCAGGAACCGGACATCCGAAGAGATCTCTGCATTCAAATATCCCCAGGTATTTCTTGTCACCAGAATACTATGCTTTTCCGTCTTTTCATGATATGGCAGATACTGTTTCCGTTCTGCTACATCTAAAGACAGAGTTCGTTTCTTATGGGTATAGGTTAAAAATTCCTCCATGGCCTGACTGGCAGAAAGACTCCGGTTAAGACTCTCATAAACCCGTTCATACATTGGCTCCCGTTCCAAAAAGGTCCGCTTGAATTCCGGAGAAGCAAATATGCGAACAGCCTCATTCCAATTGCTTTCTGCAAGACTTGCAAACTGAAACATATCTCCCAGCTCGCCAATCGAGGTCTCCACCGTAGGAGCAGTTATGTCAATCTCATAAGGAATTCCAAACTCTCCCCCATCCGTAATCACATAAATACTGCCGGAAATCTTCTCTCCCTTTTCCCATTTTCTTGCATCAAAGTTCAGTTCTATCTGCTGGGCCTTTCCAATGAAATTATGTGGTTCTATCTTGAACAGATAACGATTGTCATAAACCATGCCCTTCATTTTCCGGTCATTTTGAGAAGCCACCTCTAAAAAGCCCTGATAAACAGAGCCTGCTTCTATATTCAGTTGTAAATGATCGGCAGATATAGTAACCTTTGGTCTGTTTACGTCATATTCGCCCTTTGCATATTGTTCTACTTTTTCTTTCATTTACAACACCCTTGCCAATCCTTCCTTATGTACGCTATACTAATAATATGAAGCTCCGCTTCCATACGTTGAGCCTTTCCGGCCCATTACTGACTTATCGCAGTCACTTTTTTCCTCCGATAAGTCACATTATAACAAATAATATCGATTTAGGAAAGAAGGAGAGGGATATTTTTATGTTACAACCTACAGATCAGTTTCATGGCAGTGATTTGGAAAAAATTGAACAGCTTTATGGCATCCGGAGAGAGGATATCCGTCCCTTTGGTTCTAACGTAAATCCACTGGGTATGTCTCCTATGATGAAGCAGGCTCTGCAAAAGCGCATCGATATTCTGACAGAGTATCCGGATCGGGAATATAAGGATTTGAAAGAAGCCATTCATGTATATACAGGGGCGGAAACTGCCTATATTCTACCCGGCAGCGGCTCTACTGAGTTAATTGTTACCTTTATTACTACTATTAAGCCCAAAAAAACCATTGTGGTTGAACCGACATATTCTGAGTATAAGCGGGACCTAAAAGCAGTCAAAAGTGAAATCATAGATTTTATTCTAAAGGAAGAAAATGATTTTCAATTAGATTTGGAAGCACTTTGCAGTCAGATTGATGAATCTGTAGATATGGTAATCATCTGCAATCCTAACAATCCCACCTCTACCTGTCTGACAGCCGGACAGCTTCAAAAGATTGTCGAAACCTGTCGAAAAGTCTCTGCCTTTGTTCTGGTAGATGAAACCTATGTGGAATTCGTAAAGGATGTAGCTGCAGTTTCTGCTATTCCGCTTGTTAAGGACTATAATAATCTGATTGTACTTCGAGGTGTTTCCAAGTTTTTCGCCGTACCCGGACTTCGGCTGGGCTATGCATGTACTTCCAATGAAAAGCTGCTCCGCTATATCCAGAAGCATGAGAATCCATGGGGAATCAGCTCCATTGCTGCCTATGCCGGAACCGTCATGTTTCGGGATACCTGCTACATCAATGCCACCCGAAGCCTGATTTCTCAGGAGCAGAGTCTGGTCTGCTCTGCTTTAAAGACCCGGAAAACCATTAAGATATTTCCGCCTGCTGCCAACTTTGTACTGGTAAAGCTGGAACAGGAAACGTTGACCTCCGCTGATTTGTTTGAACATTGCATTAAGAAAAATCTAATGATTCGGGACTGCTCCAACTTCCTTGGGCTTGGTCCGAAATACATCCGCTTCTGCTTCTTAAAGCCGGAGGATGATGATTTACTGGTGAATACGCTGCTGGAGATCGTATAGGTCAGCCTGTTGCCTTCAGCCTTGCCTGCTTGGGTGTTTCTCCTTTGAATTTCTTATAAATCCGAATAAAATGACTGGTGTCGGCAAAGCCGGCCTCCTGTGCAATGTAGCTGATATCAAAATCACTGTATAACACAAGTTCTTCAGCCTTGGCAATTCGGATATATTCGATATATTCTTTGCAGGAACGCCCATATTGTTTTTTAAATAACCTGGCAAAATTCGAATAGCTCATCCCACTTCTCTCCGCCAGCTCCTGAACCTGAATCGTTTCAAAAGAATGAGTATCAATATACTCCAGAATATTAGCAAAAAAGACGGAAGTTCCTTCTTCCTTTTTTTCTTCTGTCAATGCAGTTTCGCTTTCCTCCCGGCTCCGTACCATTTGAATCAGCATCACTGACAGATTGGCATATATATTCAATTCATATCCGAACTGCCGTCCTGCTATTTCCTCCAGACAATTTTGAATATAAACATGAAACCGGTTCTCCTCCTGCTGTTCCCGAAGATAAATCAACGGATTCTTTTCATGAATACCGGATAGCATCCTTCGGATTTTCGGCAAATATACGCCGGGGATTTTAATTGTATTTAAATCAAATTTTACCACCGCATAGTTGGACGGAAAAATGCCGTTCGCCTGAATCCGATGCAGCAGCTTGGGAGGCAGAACGATAACAGCCCCCTCTTCCAGATGATATCTGTACTTGCCGCAGTCTACCTGAATACTGCCCCTTGTAACATACAGAATTTCAATAAAATAATGCCAATGTCCCTTTACCACAAAGGACGCATCCCTTACTTCCTCCATATATATCTGATAGGGTGTGTTCATGACATCTATGTATTCGAATATTTTCATATTTTTCTCCTTCGTTATTTTTCCCTTTTATCATTAAAATACCATGTATTATATTTTAATTTAAAGAAGAATAAAAGAGATTTGTTCTATTTTTTGATTTATACAT
>JAIECC010000343.1 GCA_029068665.1 Lachnospiraceae bacterium | reverse complement strand
GTTCAGGCGGTCCGGAATACAAAGTCCCCAAATCCGTGAAATGCAGATATGGTTTCCAAGAAAAAGCTGGGTTTCCTTTTTGCCGGAGCTGTATCAGAAGCAGGAGGATTCCTTTCTGGAACGATTTCTGGGAATTGTTCAGTCCATGTATGAAGACATGAACCGGAAAATTGAGGATATACCGGGCTTGTATGATGCAGAAAACACACCTTCCGATTTGCTGGTCTGGCTGTCACAATGGCTGTCCATTCCGGACCCTTATCTGTGGAAGGAGGAGCAGCTTCGATATCTGGTCCGGCAGGGAAGCTCTTTGGCGCAGCTTCGGGGAACTGTAGTATATCTGAGAGAGATTCTGCAGTTGTATACCGGAAGCACACCTTATATTGTGGAGTATTGGCAGTGGGCATATGAGGAGCTGGACAGCAGAAGGAGGAATGCCATGGAGCATCTGTATGGCAGTGACAGCTTCTGTGTTACGGTGATACTTTCCGGTGAGGGACTACAGGATTCCATATCTCTGGCGGTGGTGGAACGTTTAGTGGAGCATTGCAGTCCGGCACATCTGGATATCCGGATTGAAATTCTCCAGTCCTGTATTTTTCTTGGCAGGCATTCCTATCTTGGAATCAACAGCGTTCTGAAGGACTGGAGTGCTGCAAGATTGGACGGTCAGCAATTCTTACCTTTTGTGGTATTAAAAAAAGAAGGAGAAGTAGGATGAAGGAACAGAATTATTTTCCCTTTGAACGAAATCGGTACTTTTACGGAAAATTGCTTAGTGTTGAGGATTTTCAGCGGGAGCAGTCTTATATGAATCATAAAAGGCGTCTGTTAAATCGTCTGCTTTATGGAAGCGGAATTCTCTGTGGCATGCAGGTAATAGAAGCAGATCAGGAGAGTATTTCTGTCGAAATGGGCGTTGCACTGGATGGTTATGGAAGAGAGATAGTCTTAGAGCAGCCGGTTTTAAAGCGGCTCTCTGTGCTGGATGGTTTTCAGGAGCATTGTGTAGAGAATGAAAATAGCGGCACTCTGTATCTCTGCATTGAATACAAGGAGGAGGAAACAGAACCGGTCCATTGTATTGGGGCTTCCAGAAATGAAGAAGGAAAGCCATTGGAATTCAATGCATGGAAGGAAGGCTGCCACCTGTTTCTGAGCAGTGAAGAACCGGAAGGAAATGAAGGGTTTTCCAATCAACTCTATGAAGAAATACATACGGTGTTTTCCGAAGCAGGCATCCGGATTCGTCAGGTGGTTCCACGGTTTCTGCAGCGGAATCAGGAGGCAGTCATTCGCCTTCTGGTTGATAAATCCGAAAAGAAGGAGGCGTTTTCCTTTCAGTTTGAAGTGGAATTAACCGGTGCAGCCGCTCAGGGCGGAAGCCGTATGACGTTGGAGTTTCGGGAGGAGGACTGGGAGCCGGCAGATTCCTATCAGGTGGAATATCATATACAGGCAGGTTCCCGGGAGATGGAGGGCAGCCTTCGGGTTATTCCGGACAGCTTTCTTCTGAAGGTTGGGGAGCATAAGCAGATGTATCCGGTGGCCGGGCAATTCCGGTTTCAGGTCATTACCGGCAGCCGGGAGCAGGCACTATGGAATGCTATGTGTCAGGCAGCCCCGGAGGATATTCTTCATGCCGGCTGGCAGTCTCCTTTATATCTGGCAAAAATTACGGTCATCCAGGCAGGGGATACCTATGTGATAGAAGGCATCGAGAATCTGCCGTATCAGCAGTTTGTATGGAATAACCGGCTGTTAGGAAGTATCCGCCAGATGCATATGGAACCCGGCATGGAAGGGGAGCAGATGGGTGGGAAACTCCAATCCCCGGTACAACCGGTGCATACCGGTACCGTTTTTCATAAGAGCTATACCTATGGGGCAGAAGAAATCTCCTTAGGAATTGGTGGAGAGGCAGGCCAGTGCTTTTTTTCAAAGGAAATCATACATGGTCTGGGACCGGGCAGAGTATTTATCCATGTGGGTGTAGAAGGTTCTTTGAAAAACAAAGGAGAAATCCTATATGGAGCCAGGGATATTTTCCCAAAGGAGCCGGGACAGATCAAGGTGGAAACAGCAGTAAAGCTCAATCAGGAACAGGGAAGCTTTTTTATAGGAATCCGTTGTCTGGAAGCTCTGCATGAGGAACGGGTTCTACTGCACTGGATGGCAGTACGGGGACAGGAGGAAGCTTATGAAGCCCAGAAGCCGGTTCTGAACATTCGTCCCAATCTGCCTCGGATTCACATCCGGGAAACCCTGTATCTGGAAGCTCTGCTGGGGGATGAACCACTATCCATGGTCCGATGGGAGGTAAGGGATGCCGCCGGAGGAAGTATCAATGAGGCAGGGCTCTATACAGCACCCAATCAGTCGGGAATCTATGAAATTCGTGCATACTCTATGGAGGATACAGACTTACAGGCATCGGTTTATGTCATTGTAGGGGAGGACCGGACATGGTGATTCATGGCATGGGGCAGGACTATTCCGTTATTTACAGGAGACAGACGGAACAGGACTTTGAAATACTGATTTGTGAAGGGACAGACAGACCCTTTACCTTACTGCGGTTTTATAAGGCGGAGGATATTCACTGGCTGTTGGGGCATAGTCTGTCGGAGCAGGAGATTTCCGGGAATTTTGAGGACTATAAGGGAAGCTTTCTTTGGCAGGACAGTCTGATTATGGTATTTACCCGCAGGGATGGCATGGTACTGGCTCAATGGCTGGATCGGGAGAATCCGACGCTAAAAGAGCGGCTGGAGGCAGGCAGACATCTGCTGGAGCGGCTGCTTCTTTTGAATATGCCGGAATATCTGCTGGGCAGCATTCTGAATGAGGAATGTATTCTGGTAACAGAACAGCAAAAAGTCGTACTTCGCTATGAGGCGGAAGTGTTAATAGGAAAGGATCGGGAGCCGGAACAACTGCTGCAATCCTTGTTTTATCAGATTTTTTTTCGGTTGTTTCAGGAAGAAGCCAGGGAGCAGAGCTGTAAAGAGATTTCTGATTTTCTGGAGCAGATGCGAAAGGAGCCCTATCAGGATATTTTTCATATCTATCAATGCTATGACTGGCTTCTGGACAGCATGGCAGGAAAGGCTGACAGTATCCGGCGGCCGCCCGGCTGGAAGGAGCGGCTGAACCGTCTGGGAGAAGGACTGAAAGATGTCGGAGAACGGATGCTCATTCCGGTTCTGCTGGTGGCAGGAATGGCAGTATTGATCTATGGAATCTGCCATCCGGAGAAAGAGGAAGCAGAAGAATTCTTGTTTGAACAAATCGGCACCTTGGAGATACAGGAGAGATAATATTATGGAGCTGTGGAAGGATGCACCACCGGAGCAATTAAAAAAATATGTGAAGCTTGGCCCATGTTATGTGGCAATTCGCTTTCTTGTAGTGGTTGTCTGTCTAAGCATATTGCTGCCCTTGTTGTATTGCTTCCGCATTCAGCCTATGCTGACAGCACGTTTTTTCACCAAGACCATGATGATAAACAGTCCGGAGCAGTTCGGTTATACCGGGAGGGTTCGCCTTATGGATGAAGGAACCGGAACTATATTATTTGCAGGAAGATTGGAAGAAGGAAGGATTCAGGGAGAAGGAACCTTATATGATTATAAAGGTAACCTGCTTTATCAGGGAGGCTTTGAACAGGAGCAGTTTTCCGGTACCGGAATCTTGTATTATCCTTCCGGTGCGGTACGGTACCGGGGCGGGTTTCAGAATAATCAGTACCGGGGCACCGGAACAGTCTATTACGAGAATGGAAATAAGCAGTATGAAGGCACCTTTTCCGAAGGTGCTCTGACCGGAACCGGCAAAGAATACTATGAAACCGGTACATTGAAATATAACGGAGAATTTAAACGGGGCTTCTATGAAGGAACCGGGAAGATTTATTATGAAACCGGTATTCTGCGGTATCAGGGAGAGCTGAAGGCAGGACTCTATGAAGGACTGGGAACCCTCTATAATCAGAATGGCAGAATCATTTATAAAGGCAGCTTTTCCCAAGGGGAATATGAAGGGATGGGTGTACTCTACCAAGGGGATACCATAATCGCACAGGGAGAATTTCATCAGGGAGAATTCTTAGGAGGCACCACGATTCTATATGGTAAAAATGGCATGATAGTCTATGTAGGCGAGGTAGAACAGGGAAAGAGGCAGGGAATCGGCAAGGAGTATGATTTGGAGGGGAATCTTTCTTATGAAGGCAGCTTTGCAGCCGATCGGATGGAAGGAGAAGGGAAGCTGTATGAGAAGGGAGTCCTGATTTATGAGGGCAGCTTTCAGGCAGGAGAGCCGGATGGAGCAGGAAAGCAGTATGATGTGGAAACCGGAACTCTGATTTACGAAGGAACCTTTGCAGAAGGCCGATACGAGGGTACAGGGAAATTATTTGATGCAGAAACCGGAAATATGATTTATGACGGAGAATTTTATAATGGAGATTTTTATGGTTTCGGTAAGCTGTACGACGGAAGTACACAGGTTTTGTTATACGAGGGAGAATTCCGGATGGGTCTCTATGACGGTGGAGGTATTTTATATGCAGAAAATGGCGGGATGTTGTATCAGGGACAGTTTTTGCTGGGACGGTATCATGGGCAAGGGGTTCTTTATCAGCCGGAAACCGGAGTCATCCTGCAGCAGGGAGAGTTCCGGAATGGAATTCTGGTAACACCAAAGGAGGAAGCATGGGAAACTATACAGTAATTGCAGAGGCAGGAGAGGCAATGGCGGCACTGCTGCGGCGGTGCATGGTGCCGGAGGTGGTACAGAAAGAGGAGCAGATTGGTTTGTGCTATCCTAAGGAGCCGGGAGAATACCGGGTGGGTATTTATCTCTATGATATACAGGAAAGTATTGGTATCCGAAATACACCCAGGCAGCGGATGGAAGAGGAACAGATGAGATTTCCTTCTACCTATCTGGATTTGTATTATATGTTGATTCCCTTTTCCAAAAGTGACTTGAAATACCGTGCTGCTGAGGAGCAGAGGATGTTGGGGAAAATGCTTCAGACCCTGCGGGATTATCCCAATCTAAATCTGAATACCTATGAAAGCGAAGGAAAGCTGGGACCCAATACCATTCAGGTAGAGTTGCTGGATATTGACTGCGAGGATAAGCTGCGTATATGGAATGGATTAAATGAAGCAAGTCGTACAGCCTTGTACTGTAAAGTAAGTCCGGTAGAGCTGAAATCCAGCCGCAGGGAAAAGATAACCCGGGTACGGGAGATTCAGATGCAGTTTGAAGAAAGGGGGTAGGGAAATATGGATCGAATTCAAATGCGGGCTGCATTGGTAATTCAGGTGCTGGATGCAGTAACCGGCCGGACAGTAGAAGAATCCGGCAGCAGACCGGAAATCAGTATCACCAGTGGAAAACCGCCTTTTTATAAAGGAGATGGATATTATCTGTTTCTCCAGCCCCCGGAGCCGGAAGCAGTAGTGACGATTCAGGCATATGGATATGAGAGCTTCCGGAGGAAAGCAGCAGAGCTTGCCGCCTCAAAGGGAATCTGTAAGGTTTATATGCAGCCGGATTGCCGGTATCCCTTATCAACCGGAATCTATGGACTTCAGGGAATGGCAGAGCCGGGCAGTACCCTGCTTCTGGTCTGCCGGGAACCGGCATGGCAGGGGCGGCTGACAGAGGATTATGAAGCAGGTGTGGAAGTCATTTCGTTTTCTACCAGAAGACCAAAAGACATGAGAATGGAATTCCGGATTCAGGAACAGGAGCAGGAAGACTTTTTCAAACTGGCAGAAAGCATGGATACCGGACAGGGACCATACCGGTTAGCCCTTCCCCTGTCCCATTCCTATCAAAGAGGAAGGGCAGTACTCTTTCCGGCAAAGCGGATTCCGGTCAATGCATCCGGTGGGTTTGTCTGTTACCTGCCACGGGAAAAAGGCAGCCGGGCTGTGATGTCTTGTGAACTTTGGAAACAGGATGGAAAAGAAGGGAAGGAACTGGAGCTGCAGGCAGGTGCCCGGTTGTCCATAGGGAGGATAGAATGAAGCGGCGATTTGGATTACAAATGAAGATAACCCTTATTTTTCTAGGTGTTATGGCAGTAATTACAGCAGCAGTTCTGCTAGTGATGGAGTATAATAATCGGGTCATAATTAAAGAACGGTTTTATGATTACGCAGTGGGAATCGGTTCCCTGACAGCAGGGCTGGTTACGGCACAAGAAGTTATGGAGTATCAGGAACAGTTGAATGCAGGTTCAGAAGCAATGGAATTGCCGGAGGAATATTATGAAGACCTGCAACGGCTGCAAACCATACAGAGCCATACAAATATCCAGTATTTATATGTGATTTATCCGATTTCTGAGACAGAGGGAATCTATATCTATGATGTGGAAGACGAGGAGGAAAAAGATAATATAATTTCAGAGACGGCACATGCCCCGGGAGATTTGGTGAATCTGAAGGATGGATTTCACTTAGCCATGCAGGCAATGGAAAATGGTGAAGCCGGAGACGGGTTTGAAGATGATATAAACGTGGTTTCTGCCTTTGTTCCCATTCTGAATGAGGAAAAGGAAGCGGTTGCCTTTGTAGGTGTAGATATGAGGCTGAACGATATCCTGGGCAGTATCCGGACGGCAAGACAGCTGATGCTTGGAAGTATGATGGTTATAATGCTGCTTTGCTATGGTCTGCTGATGGGAATCACTCGTCATATTATGGTCAAGCCGATTCATACCATAAAGCTGTATGTGGATCAGATATCCGAGGGAAGCTTTGGAGAAGCAATTCCTGTCCGGGGAAGGGATGAAATCAGTGAAATTATCCGTGCCATTAATCGCATGTCCGTGAGCATTCAAAGAAATATGAAGGAAATCCAGGCTATGAACCATGCTTATCATAAGCATGTTCCATTGGAACTGCTGGATTTTTTAGAAAAGAAAAGCATCACTGAAATAGCAGTGGGAGATCAGGCCAGCCGATTTGTAACGGTGTTTTCCTTTCAATTAACGGAAAGCAGGGAACATATGCGGAAGCAGAACAGCAGACGGATTATGGAGGATATGAATCAGTTATTTCAGACCATTATTCCTGTGGTAATACAGCAGAAAGGGTTTGTACAGAACTTTCGGGATACCGGTATGATAGCCATATATACAGAAGGAGTGAAGGGAGCCCTTATGTCTGCCCTTTCCATATGTGAAGCCATGAATCATACCGGAACATATCAGAAAGCAGCACCGAAAATCAGTATGGGAATTGCCTATGGCGGCGTGTTGTTTGGAATCGTGGGACATGAAAGCCGTATGTCTGCAGTTGCCATATCTGCCCAAACGGTCATGGCAGAATATCTGCAGACATTGGCACCCTTGTATGGAGCCAAGCTGCTGATGACTGCCGGGGCAGCAGAGCAGATTCCGGATTTTGCCGGGTATCATTATCGATTTATTGGAATGATTGAAAATGAATATAGTGGAGTCGTAGAAAAAATCTATGATGTCTATGATGGAGATTCTGAGGAGCAGCGTTCCGGTAAGGAGCGGACCAGGGAAGCATTTGAGAAGGGTGTGGAGCTGTTCTGCATGGGGCGGTTCCGGGAAAGCCGTCAGGCATTTATTGAGGTACTGAAACGGTTTCGAAAGGATCAGGGAGCCAAGCGGTATCTGCAATTCTGCAATCAATATTATCAGATGGAGAATGGAGCACATATAGATATCTTTATGAGTGACAGAGTCCCGGATAAAGACAGGCATTAGTATGCAGAGGCAGAAAAGGAGGAAGAAGTTATGCAGGAGCAGGGAAAGGAATTCTTAGGCCGGGGCTGGAAATTCCCCATTGAGGTAGATGGAGCAACGGGAAGAATTCTCATGTCCGATCAGGAAGAGAGCATACGAGAATCCATTTATATCATTGTGATGACCCGGCCGGGAGAACGGATGATGCGTCCGGACTTTGGCTGTCATATCTATGATTTTTTATTTCAGCGTCCGGATTATCCCATCCGGGTGCGTATGGAACATGCGGTTCGGGAGGCCTTGATCCGGTGGGAACCCAGAATCCGGGATATACAGGTACGGGCTGAAGTCGGAGAAAAGGAAGAGCAGGTCATCCTTCAGGTGGATTATGTAGTACGGACCACCAATAATCCCTATAACCTGGTATTTCCATTTTATATGAATGAAGGTTTTGGGGAAGAGTAGGAGGCAGCAGGATGGAATTCGAAGAGCTTTTGATACAGAGAGAGCCGGCAAAAACAGGATGGAACAGTGGTGGTATTGCAACCGGTATTGTAATCGAAAACTGGAATGAAGAAGCCAAGGGAATGGTTCTGGTAGAAATGAGTCTGGGGGAAGAGGGAAAGACGGATACCGAGTGGATTCCGGTCATGCAGCCCTACTGTGGAAATGGATTTGGACAGTATTTTCTGCCGGAGGTAGACAGTCAGGTGATTCTGGGCTTTCTGGGTGGTGATGCGAATTGTCCGAT
>JAIECC010000342.1 GCA_029068665.1 Lachnospiraceae bacterium | reverse complement strand
TCACTGTCCTGAACTGTTTCGCTGGTAATCAATATTACCGGAATCTCTTCCAGCAGCTTATGCTCCTGCATATAGTCCAGAACCTTGAAACCATTCATAACGGGCATTACAATATCCAGTAAAATTAATACGATATTTTGATTCTTCTCAATCTGAAGAATTGCGTCCTGTCCGTTTGCCGCCTCAATCGTTTCATACTCGTTCCGAAACATCTCTTTCAGTATTGCGCGATTTACTTCCTCATCATCTACAATCAATATCTGCTGTTTGTCCATGCCATCTCCTCATTTCCTTCATAAGGTTAATAGGTTGCTTTCTAAAATAAGATATCACTTTTCTATGGAAATGTCAATTTATTTCCTGTTATACCGGGTATCCTCCCGGAAAGAAGAAGCCACTGAAAAAGCGGACAAAACCGAAATAGTTCTGCCGGGTTTCCAAACGACCCGCCGTCAGGATAATAGACACCAGACTCATGCCGAATATACAACCCTTCCGGAGACACTTTACAAAAAAGACAGGATAATTTTAGAATATTCTAATACAATTCGTGTAATTCTATGCAACAATAGATTTAAATAAAGAGAAACCCATACTTTTATGGAATACTAAGAAAGAATTGAGAGAACCGACATGAATAAGAACACAACTCAGCAGACATCCCACACACCGGTAGTTACAGAGGATAGCTTAGACCTTCTGGATATGACCCCAAAAGAACGGCGTGCCTATAAATGTCAGCAGGAGCGTGAAAAGCTTCAGGAGCTGACCTTCTGGCGGAAGGTACAATATATTATCACCTATTATTTCTGGAAGTTTATAGCAGTGGCAGCGGTCTGTGCTGCCATTCTGCTGATCATACGTCAGGTTTATATTATGACCCGGCCTGTTGCCCTGGATATCGCTCTGGTCAATGATATGGAAAATACCACCTTTGCAGAAACCGTCATTGCGTTATACGAAAGCTATTATGAAGTACCGGAGGATGCCCGTTATCTGATTGATACCGGTTTTGAAATCAAGCTGGAAGAAACAGCTCCTAATGACATGACCTCGTATACAAAAATGATGGCAGACTTAAACTATGAATCCACCCACATCATCATATGCGATGCAGAAGTGGTTCAATATTATGCTGTGGACGGCTATCTGACAGAGCTGCATTTTGCTCTACCGCCCGAGCTTTTTGAATCCGTCAAAGACCGGTTATATGAATGTGAGGGTCCCGTAGAGGATTCCGATTACTATGCCATTGATATTTCAGGTACGAAATTCGCAGAACAAACCGGAATCCAGCTGGAACAGCCTCTGTTATGTATTCCCACCATTCTGGGGGAGGAAAGCAGGGAAACCTCCTTCCGCTTTATCCAAATGATTCTGGATATGGAAGAGCACTAGTATCCCTGGCTCCGGTCAAAAGCACTGCCATCTATGGCATTGATGCTGACCATGCATTCTCCATCGGGACCGGTTTTGAAATCCCATACCGGTATCATGGCAAATTCTCCTTCTGTATCCGGAGATTGCATCCGGGCATAGTTTAATTCAATCACTCTGATTTTTATATCCCTTCTTCCGTAGGCACCACTTCCAGAGTCTCCATAGAGAGTTTCCAGATGTGCCATCCCCTGCTCCAGAACTTGGTCGAAATTCAATAATACTACGTTTTCTGCCAGTAATTCTTTATTTTCCACCGGATTCTGAATCCATGCATCTAAAATTCCATCATCCAGTATGGAAAAGATTGCCATCCCCCTCCAGGTTTTTAATTTGCCGTTCTCATTCCCGTTCGAGCTATTATACGCATCCTGAAGTTCTTCTCGAAGTGTACAACCTGAGATGTTTCCATTCCAAAGGCCACTGAAATACCTGTCGTACGGTGAAAAGCAGTCTCCCATGTCTTCGGTCCCCCAGTATAAGAATATCCGCCAACCCTTTTTTCCTAAAAACTCCTCCTCATTCCCCATCTCAAAATTTTTAAATAGATATATATCTGTCACATACTGCGCTTCCATATTATCAATACCCAGTTCTGCCAGAAAGTCCTTACACAGGGCAACTGCTTCTTCCTGTGAGTAATTACAGGTATTCTTTTTTGTCATATAGCTTCCATTATATTCCGTTATGCAATCAATTTCTCTCAAATCATATCCGTTGGAAAGACGGCTTTGATACGGCCGTTCAAACCGGAGCTCTGTATTCAATTCATCCTGAAACATAGTCAAATGATATTCGATACCGTTATGCCTGCCGGTAAAGGCAGCATATTCATATTCATAATCCACAGTCTCTCCGTCCATATCCAGTTCAACCCCATACACTTGTTGTTGTGGTATAACGATTTTAGAGGTTTCTACCCCTAAATCATAGCTGACCGGTGAACCGTACGTAGGCAGGGCACTTACTCTTTCCAATTCCGGATATATCCAAGCAAGCTGCTCCTGAAGCATTTGTGCATATTCTGCGTCCATCTCAATGACATTCCCATCTTCATCCAGTACCGGTTGCGATACATTTGTAATTTCAGCGGTTTCCAATGCTTTTGTACAATATTCTATCGCATGATTCAATTCCTCCACAGTAAAAGGAATGTTGGTATGGGTATCATATTCCAAATTATAAAATTCTCCGGTTTCAAATAAGGTTCCGGTACATGCTTCCACCACTTCTGCATCTATCCGCATAGGTGCAACCGTATATACCGGCACGGTAGTACCGGAAGGCACGATTACATCCGCGTCCACTTCAATACTGGTGTACTCATTGACCTTTTCACAGATTCCCGTTGCCCTTGAGGGTGCCTGTACCTGCTGGGAAATGGGAATTCCATTATCCACTATGGCATTATCGGAAATCAACGTATCCTGCCCTTCTTTATTGGCAACATATTCCACATCCGGTGTTTGCAGGCAGCCGGTTATCATAAAAACGGATAACAGACTCATACCGAATGCTGCTTGCTTTATCTTCTTTCTAATCATTTGGTTACCTCCTGTTTTATACTACAGCCGCAGTGCCACTCAGAAAACATATGTTTTCTTCGTTGAATGATATTATGTTTATGACCACCATTCAATATTGGTACAATCTGACCTCAGGACTCCTCCCATCTTCGATGGGCCCCTCCTCAGGTCAAGTATCGCCCTATCAAAATCAAATCGGCCAAATCCGACTGCCAGCAGTCGGTTTGTCAGATTGTGATTTTGGCACTGCTCATTGTCTACGCATATTATACCTTGGAATTGTATCCAAAATGTATCTGTCATTTCAGGCTTGTAATTTTCCGGATTCGAAAAAGACACAGCAGTTTATTCAAACTGCTGTGTCCTTTGGAATATTCTATTTTCAGTCCTAGGTAATGATTTTTACCGGACATTTCTCCCTACAGGTACCGCAATTGGTGCATTTTTCATAATCAATATGTGCCAGATTGTTTGTTACTGTGATGGCACCTTCCGAACAGTTTCTTGCACATAAGCCACAGCCGATACAGCCGGACTGACATACTTTTTTCACTTCCATACCCTTATCCTTGGAATTGCAGACCACCACATGCTCTGCTTCATAAGGAATCAGCTCGATTAAATGCTTCGGGCAGGCTGCTACACACTGTCCGCATGCCTTGCATTTTTCCTTCATGACCACTGCGATTCCATCAATAATCTCAATGGCTCCAAAGGGACATGCTGCCTTGCAGTCTCCAAAGCCGGTACAGCCATGGACACAGGCTTTGGAACCACCGTTTGGGTTGTTCTGCGCCAATCTACAGCTCTTAGGTCCTACATACTCGTATTGACTGACGGCTTTTTCACAGGTACCGGCACATTTTACCACTGCAGTCATCCGGGTTCCGGCTTCTGCCTGGGTTCCCATAATGGAAGCAATCGCAGCTGTTACGGCCTCTCCTCCTACCGGACAGCCGGACACCGGAGCTTCTCCCTTGGCAATGGCCGCTGCCAGTCCGTCACAGCCCGGATAACCACATCCGCCGCAGTTATTTCCGGGAAGTGCCTCTCTTACTGCAATTTCTTTCTCATCCACTTCTACCTTGAATTTTTCTCCGGCAAAGTTCAACAATACTGCTATAACAATACCGGTCAGACCAACTACTAAGGTGGAGGCTAAAATGCCTAACATAATCTCTACCATTCCATCCACCTCCTATAGCCGGATCAAACCGGAAAATCCCATGAAGGCAATTGCCATCAGCCCGGCGGTTAGCAGAACAATAGGCATTCCACGGAAGGGTACCGGAACATCATTATCCTCCATCTTCTCACGGAGGCCGGCAAGAATGACAATGGCAATGGTAAATCCTATTGCTGTACCCACACCATTGACAACACTTTCCAGAAAATTATACTCTGCTGTTACATTATTTAATGCCACACCCAATACCGCACAATTGGTGGTAATCAATGGCAGATATACCCCTAAGGTCTTGTGCAGGGCAGGCATAGCTTTTTTCAAGAACATTTCTACAAACTGTACCAAGGCTGCAATGACCAGAATAAATACAATGGTCTGTAAATACTCGATATGAAACGGTACCAGTATAAACTGATAAATCAGACTGGAAACCGCAGAAGAGATGGCGATTACAAAAATAACTGCCACTCCCATGCCTGCTGCAGATTTCATGTTCTTGGATACGCCAAGGAAGGGACACAATCCCAGAAACTGACTCAATACCACATTATTTACCAATGCCGCACTGACTGCGATTAAGATTATCTTCACTCCATCACTCATCTGCTTTCACCTCCTGTCCATCAGCTTTCGTTGCAGCTGCTTCTGTTATTCCCTCTTTCTTCTCTTTCTGGGAATTATGTTTCTTCTTTGATTTTTTCTTCTTTCCCTTACCAGAAGATGGGGCTTTCTTTGGAGTCTCTTTTACACTTTCCGTTTGCTCAGATTTTTTCTCTGACTGTTCTACAGCTTCCGTTTGCTCAGCCATTTCTTTCTCGGATGCTTCTTCCGGCTTGGAAGGTTCTGGTTGTTCCTTCTTATGCTCCTCTTCTGCCTTGATTTCCTCTACCGGTTCCTTCCTTGGTACTTCTTCTGCCTTGGAAGGCTCCGGTTTTTCCTTCTTCTGCTTCTCTTCGACCTTGATTTCCTCTGTCGGTTCCTTACTTGGCAGTTCTTCTGACTTAGAAGGCTCTGTTTCTGTCTGGTCTGCTCTTACGCTCTGGGTTTTCTGCACATCTGCTTTCCCTCCGGCTGCCTGCTTCTGTCCTGCGTGTCCGATGACATCCGTATCTCCGTCAAAATCAAAGAACTTCCCACCACAAGAGGTATTTCCGCAGTGCATACAGTCCTCACTCCGGCAAACGGTATCATTCGTATCCTTTTGCTGCTTTTTCTGCTTCCGGTAGTTCAGGAAGGCAATCAAAAAAGCAAGCACAATAAATGCCCCCGGTGACAATACAAAAATTCCGATTGGCTGATAGCCCGGAATGGTGATACCGAATACAGAACCTGCTCCAAGCAGTTCCCGAACCAGCCCGATAGCAGTTAGTCCCACTGTAAAGCCCAGTCCCATTCCTACACCATCAAAGATGGAAGGTGCCACCGGGTTTTTGGAGGCGTAAGACTCCGCCCGTCCCAAAATAATACAATTCACAACAATCAGCTTAATATATCCGCCCAGGCTTTCTGATAATCCCGGCAAAAATGCCTGTAAAAGAAAATCAATAATCGTCACGAAGGAAGCCACAATTACGATATAGGCCGGTATCCGGACCCGATTCGGTATGATATTCCGCAATGCTGAAATCATAAGATTACTCATAATCAGAATCACGGTGGTACTTAAGCCCATGCCCAGTCCGTTTATGGCAGAGGTGGTTACTGCCAGAGTCGGACACATACCCAGAATCTGAACAAAGGTAGGATTCTCCGTAATAATGCCGTTCTTTATCCGTTCCATGCACTTATTCATCGGCTCCACCTCCCTGCTCTCCATGTTCCAGTCCCAGACTTTCTGCATAACAGATGCCCGCATTTACTGCATTGGTTACCGCATTACTGGTAATGGTTGCACCACTTAAGGCATCGATTTCATGCTCGGCTGAGGCTCCGGACTTTGTATAGGCAAAGCGGTCCACATTTTTACCGGAAAACTGCTCATAGAATGCCGGGTTCTTTGCCTCCATGCCCAGGCCCATGGTTTCTGATAAGGACAAAAAGGAAATACCATTGACCGTTCCATCCATCCGGATTCCCATGGCAATCTGTAATTCTCCTCCATAGGCCTCCTTGGAAACCACCGTCATCACATATCCCAGGGAATTACCGCCGGCATCCCGGGCCAGCTTTACTTCCTGAATGACATCTTTTTCATATCCACCCTGACTTAAGACTGCAGCTGCCGCCTCCAGGTCCGCTTCTTCCATTTCCATAAAGTCCGCCGCATCGGAAAAGACCGTCTGGTAAGCCGTCTGCTTCTTTTCCTCCTGTGCTGCTGCAATAGGCATCTTGGTTATGGCATAGACACCACCCAGAAGTAAGCCTGCCGCCAGAGTTATAATAAATAATATCAACGAATCCTTGATCATTTGCTTATTCATGCTTTAGCCCCCTTTCCAAATGCCTTGGGCGCTGTAAACCGCTCAATCACCGGCACCAGAAGATTGCCGCACAAAATCGAATAGGAAACACCCTCTGCCGCCAGCGTGGAATTCCACGGACTACGCAAAACAAAGGTCAGAACTCCTAATATCACACCATAAACCCAGCGTCCCTTTGGTGTAATCGGAGAAGTTACATAGTCGGTTGCCATAAAAATCGCACCCAGCATTAATCCACCCCCGCAAAGCTGAGCACCAAGATAAGACCAGTCCAATCCTCTTCCTGCTGCCAGTGCATAAATCAGGATACAGATTGCAAAGCTCCCAATATAGGATAGCGGAATCCGGATATCAATGACCCGCTTAAATAACAGATAAGCGCCGCCAATCAATAATGCTGCCGTGGAAGTCTCCCCAATGGTACCTGCCGTGCTTCCCATAAACATGCGCAGCACATCCACCTGCTCTCCTGCCTTTAACAATGCCAGCGGAGTTGCTGTGGTTACTGCATCATATGTAAAATTCGTCATTGCTTTTGCAAAGGAAAGCAGCAAAAAACACCGTGCCGCCAGCGCAGGATTCATAAAATTCTGCCCGATTCCTCCAAATAACTGCTTTACGATGATGATGGCAAATATGCTTCCCAACACCGCCATCCACCATGGAAGGGATGCCGGCAGGTTCAATGCCAGTAACAGTCCGGTAACGACTGCACTGAAATCCCCAATGGTAATCTTTCGTTTTGTAAAATACTGAAATGCCAGTTCACTGCATACACAGGCAGCAATACAGACCAGAATCAGAACAAAGGCAGAAATACCAAAATTATAAATTCCCATAATGGTAGTTGGCAACAGTGCAATCAGCACGTCCAGCATGATGCCTGCGGTACTGTCTTCATGCCTTACATGTGGGGAAGAAGAAATCTTTTTTAATTCAGCCATATCTACACCTCCTACTTCTTCCTTGCTGCCAGAATGGACTTTCTGGTTGCTGCTATGGTCTGGGTCAGATGCCGCTTTGCCGGACAGACATAGGAGCAGCAGCCGCACTCACAGCACTCCATGCCATCCTGCTTCTGAAACTCCTCCAGCTTTCCACGCTCTGCCAGCTTCGACAGCAGAGATGGATTGACACGTCCGGGACAGACAGACACACATCTGCCACAACGAATACAGTTGGAAGGCTCGTACATCCCTGCCTCATCCTCCTGCATACACAAAATGGCAGAAGAACCCTTTACAATCGGAATCTCCGTAGAAAATACTGCTTTTCCCATCATAGGACCGCCGGAAATAATCTTTTCCGGTTCCCCGTTCTTATATCCGCCGGAAGCCTCGATTAATTCCTGAAAGGATGTTCCCAATAACACTTTATAATTCTTCGGATTACAGATTGCATCACCGGTCACGGTAACGATCCGGTCGATCAATGGAATCCCCAAACAAACAGCTTCATAGATTGCCACTACAGTATCGATATTATGTACAATACAGCCTGCATCCGCCGGCAGCATAGTGGAATTGATATACCGTCCCGTATTGGCATAAATCAACTGACGTTCCGCCCCCTCCGGATACTTTGTTTTCATGGTATTCACCTGTATCTTCGGATTGCCTGCCGCCTTCTCTTTTAATAATTCAATTGCTTTTGGCTTATTATTTTCTACTGCAATAATGCCGGAAGCATTGGGAAACAGCTTCAATACGATTTCCAGCCCTCCAATGATCTTATCCGGCTCCTCCAGCATTCTCCGATAATCGGATGTAAGATACGGCTCACATTCCGAGCCATTTACCAGAATGTAATCAATAGCATTCCCATCCTTGGGTGAAAGCTTCACATGGGTAGGAAAACCGGCACCGCCCATTCCTACGATTCCAGCCTCCTGTATGGCTGCCAGAATATCTTCCCGG
>JAIECC010000341.1 GCA_029068665.1 Lachnospiraceae bacterium | reverse complement strand
TATAATCCATAACGTATTCCCACTTTCTTTTTTGAAATATTTATGTTTGTCACCATGTTATGCTTGCCCTTTCAGATATCATTATAAATTGCTATTTGTAACATACAATTTCTATTTCTCTGAAAAGCCAAACTCTTATCTATTGTACCATATTTTACAGAAAAGTTTATATTTTTTTCTACAAATAGAAAATACCTGAACTGTATTTTACTGTAATTTACACTGGTCTCTGAGCTAAACCGTCTTATTTCCCAACAACCCCTTTACTTTATTTTTTTCTTCACCCATTTTGCCACACTCTTACTAGACATATCTGTTAAACCCTTTCCTTTAACCACCTTCGCACCCTTTGCTGCTGCTTTTACTCCCTTCATACTGCCTGAAATTCCACTTCCGCCACTGGTGCAAAACGGAACTATTTTCTTTCCTTTCAGATTATAGGATTCCAAAAAAGTCCGGATAATCATCGACTCTTTACTCCAACAGATGAGATATCCAAGATAGATCGTATCGTAATCGTCAATATTGTCCGGATAAGCATTCAACTCCGGGCGGGCATCCCATTTCTGATCTGCCTGTGCCTGTGCGATACACTCGTTGTAATCCTTTGAATACGCCTGAATCATCACTGTGCAGAAACCGGAGCGGTCCTTCTTACCATTGAATGCTGGCAGGAAGTACATCCCGGACTGGTTACCATTCCTGTGAACTGGGATTACACTATCCCTTATGGGCTGCTTTACAGCCTGGATGCACCGGATGACGTATTGAAATTCGTGAAAGCGGCTGAACGTATAACGGAATACAACTAAGAACTCATTATCTACAGACATCTGCATTCCTGATTTCTTTCGCCGCATTGAAATCCCATCCCGGAAATGCTATAATCAAATTCGTGAATATACTATATATTTAGCGCTTATGCGTCGTATCAAGGAAGGAGTTCTATGGGATTATTCAAAAAGCCTCTTACTCCGGAGGAATTAGAACAAAAAGAACGATATGAAGCCTCAAAGCTCCGGCTGATGGAGCTGCATAAAACGGCAAAGGTTATATTTTATATTGATGAAGTTACCGTAGATGATATTTCTCACCGTCCGGTCTTAATCGGAGAAGTGGGAAAAGGACAATTAAAAGCAGGAGACCATATGGAGATATATACCTGCGAAGGCTTACCGGCAGGAACCATGACCATTGAGGCGGAAGAGGAACGGGAAGAACGGCATTTTATTCCCGGCAGAACCATACGCACCTTCTGCTTCCCAAAGGAAGAATGGGATGGATATATTGCAGGTCAATTATTAATAAGAAAAGAAAGGAGCAGCCATGGCACAAATCAGCAATGACTGGGACGCACCGCTTCGCCCGGAATATAAGAAACCATATTATAAAGCTCTATACAATCGTATTGTGGAAGAATATAAGAATTATGTGGTTTATCCACCTTCCGAAGAGATATTTACCGCCTTTCACCTGACTCCGTTAAATCATGTAAAGGTAGTCATATTGGGACAGGACCCTTATCATGAGGAAGGACAGGCACACGGTCTTTGCTTTTCAGTAAAGCCGGGGATTGAAACTCCCCCTTCTTTGGTAAATATTTATAAGGAATTACAAGATGATTTAGGCTGCTACATTCCAAATAACGGTTATCTGACCAAATGGGCAGAACAGGGCGTTCTTATGCTGAACACCCTGCTAACGGTTCGTGCCCATCAGGCATTTTCCCATCAGGGAATCGGCTGGGAAGAATTTACCGATGCCGCCATCCGTATCTTAAATGAACAGGACCGTCCTATCGTATTCCTGCTTTGGGGCAAACCGGCACAAAGTAAGGCTGCCATGCTGAACAATCCGAAGCACCTGATTCTAAAAGCACCTCATCCAAGTCCATTGTCTGCTTACCGGGGATTCTTTGGCTGCAAGCATTTCAGTCAGACGAATACCTTCTTAACCGAGCAGGGACTGGAACCCATTGACTGGCAGATTGAAAATCTGTGACGCAACATGCAGAACTACACAGGTTTCTTTGAAACAACCTATTTTACAATTAATACTATTTTACAGTTACAATCAATGTATCATAGCCCAGATTCTGAAGCTGAGTCTGGGCATTTCTTGCGGCATCTAAGGAAGTATAATTTCCCACCTGCACAGCAAAGAACTCTCCGCTTTCCACAATTTCGGCTTCAAAACCGTTTTCAATCAATCCCTGCAGCATAAACTGGGCATTCCCATATCGACGGAACAACCCGGTCTGTACCCGGTAGGTTCTGCTTCCGGTGGTTCCACCGCTGCTTCCGGTAGTTCCTCCTACAACATTACTGATACCGGTAGCAATTGCATTGGCCATGGAATCAAAATTATTATCAAAGGTACGGTTGTCTGCTTCGGTATTCAGAAATCCGGCTTCTATCAAAATCGCCGGCATCTGGGTTCGCTTCAGCACCGTCAGATTGGTACGTTCCTTGACTCCCAGATTGTTGAATCCTGCCTTTTCCAGTTCCGAATTCACACTTCTTGCCAATTCTCCCTTGACACCTTCGTCCGCAAACACTAAGGTTTCCACACCACTATAGGTATTGGCATATGGACTGGAATTCCGGTGAAAAGAAACAAAGTAATCACCGCCGGCACGATTGGCTATTCTTGCTTTCTCTCCCGGTGTATCAAATACATCCTCTGTCCGGGTATAGACTACATTGTATCCCCGCTGCTCTAACAATTTTCCTACTGCCAGTGCCAGTCTCAGATTATCATCCTTTTCCCGTCTGCCATTATACACGGCTCCCGGATCTGACCCTCCGTGTCCCGGATCTATGACTATTGTTGCTGCCATATTTACTCCTCACATCATTTTATTATATCATTATATGATATGAGCGTCCTGTTGATTCGGTGAACCGAAAAAGTTTATAAATAACAACCCCTCAGATTTCTGAGGGGTTGTCCAACCTTATACTATTTAATCGATATTTCCATCGCTATCTGTATATAGTCCTTATTTCTTTGCCGGTGCTTTTTTCGCAGTCTTCTTTGCTTCCTGCTGCTTTATAAATTCCTTGTTATCTACATAGTTATACTTGAATACCGTTACGGAAAGCGGCGGCAAGGTCAACTCAATATGCTGGTCTCTTCCATCGCAGGCACCTGCAACAGCCTTCAGAGGTTTCTTATTCACCTTTCCTTCTCCTCCGAATTCTACTGCATCGGAATTCAGGATTTCTGTATAGGTTCCCAGACAAGGAACTCCTACCCAGAAATTCTCCCGTTCTACCGGAGTAAAGTTGCAGATTACCAACAATTGATCCTCTGCTTTGGAGCCACGGCGGATAAAAGAAACCTGACTATGTTCATTGTCATTACAGTTAATCCATTCAAAGCCCATAGGATCACAGTCATTATAGTAAAAAGCATCATACTTCTTATACAGTTCATTCAGTTTCTTTACAAACTTCTGTAAGCCCTGATGACCCGGCTCTTCCAGTGCAAACCAGTCCAGACTCCGTGCCTCGCTCCATTCTCTGGTCTGCCCGAACTCCTGACCCATGAACAGCAGCTTTTTACCCGGATGGGCATACATAAATCCATATGCTGTTTTCAAATTTGCAAACTTCTCCGGCATGGTCCCCGGCATCTTGTACAGCATAGAACATTTCAAGTGTACCACTTCATCATGGGACATAACCAAAATAAAGTTCTCTGAGTATGTGTACATCAAACTGAAGGTCAGCCGATTATGATTAAAGGACCGGAAATACGGGTCCAGCTTCATATACTCAATAAAGTCATTCATCCAACCCATATTCCACTTATACAGATATCCAAGGCCATTCATGGATGCCGGTGCCGTAACACCTGCCCAGGCTGTGGACTCTTCTGCAATCATTAATGCACCCGGAACCCGTTCCTCGATTGTCCTGTTCAAATGCTGCATAAAGGCAATGGCCTCTAAATTCTCTTTTCCACCATCTTTGTTTGCCACCCATTCTCCATCGTTCTTTCCATAATCCAGATACAGCATGGAAGCCACTGCATCTACCCGAAGACCATCCACATGGAATTTCTCCAGCCAGAACAATGCATTTGCAATCAGGAAGTTCTGCACTTCATTTCTTCCGTAATCAAAGATATAAGTACCCCAGTGCGGATGTTCTCCTCTCCTAGGATCTGCATGTTCATACAGAGGCATACCGTCAAACCGCCCCAGCCCATGCGCATCCTTTGGAAAATGAGCCGGAACCCAGTCCAGAATCACACTGATACCGTTCTTATGCATATAATCTACAAAGTACATGAAGTCTTCCGGCAGGCCATACCGTCTGGTCGGTGCATAATAATTGGTAACCTGATACCCCCAGGAACCGTCAAATGGATATTCTGCAATTCCCATTAATTCAATATGGGTATAACCCATTTCCTTTACATAGGAAGCCACCATCGGTGCCAGCTCCCGATATCCATAGAAGCCATTATCACTATCTTCCACCTTTTTCTTCCAGGAACCAAGATGCATTTCATAGATTGCCATAGGCTTACGAAGAGAATCTGTCCTTCCGGTATTCTGCCGCTCTGCAATCCAGGCTGTATCTTTCCATTTGTACTTACCTAAGTCTGCGACTACCGATGCATTGTCCGGACGGAACTGACAGCAGTTTCCGTACGGGTCTGCCTTATAAATCAACTCATCAAACCGGGTCAGAATCTGGAACTTATATACCGCACCTTCCCCAACACCCGGAATAAATAACTCATGAATACCGGATGCTCCAAGCATATTCATCGGATGCAGGGCACCATCCCACATATTAAAGTCACCTACTACGCTGACCCGTCTTGCATTTGGTGCCCATACAGCAAAGTATGTACCCTCTACACCGTCAAGCTTCATGGGATGAGCACCCAGCTTCTCATAAATCTGATAGTGGTTGCCTTCCGCAAACAAATAGCGGTCCATATCCGTAATCTGACTTTCAAATGCATAAGGATCTGCCAGGGTCACAGTACTGCCATCCTCATAGGTGGTTTCAAACACATATTTCTTATATACCTTCTTTGGTAAATACAGACCAAAAAAACCGTTTTCACCGATTGGCTCCAGTTCCTTTACATTTTTACCGGTACTGCTCATGACCTTTACACTGACTGCATGAGGCTTATAGGTAGTTACTACCTGACCCTTATAATAATCATGAGCTCCCAAAAGCTTATTGGGATTATTATTCTTGCCTTCCATCAATTCATCATACTGAATCCAGTTGATCCACCGTTGTAACTTTTCATTCATACTATTTACCTCGCTTCCTTTTCTACTACTTATTCTTTACTTTCTCTTTCGGTTTATTCTTTGAATCCTCGTTTTACTTTTCTTGCTTTCTGCGGATACCAGGAAAAACTGCAGCCCTCTAGGAATAGATTCCATACATGAACTGGCGGACCAGCTCCCATATTGCATGAGGATCAGATATTTCTCCTGGTGACAATCCCCGTTCATCCATTACCAGAATATAATGGCTGATAATTCCCTGAAAGCCAATGGCGAACTGTTCTTGCCTGCCGTTCATATTGCCAAGCTTGTCCCCTGCCCGGATAAACACGTCCGTTGTTGCCTGAAACATTCGTTTCATATAAGGTGATACGGCTCGAAAGGCTTCATTATCCCTTGCAGAATAGTTCAGACTTAACAGGAGAAAATAAAGCTCCCGGTCCTCCTTTGCAATATCCACAAAGGCACATGCCAATTCGTACAGGGTATCCTTGGGTTCTCCCTGATAGGATGCTGCCACTTCTTCCAGCCGTCTGCAGATTGGTCCACATCGTTCCTTTAATAATGCCTCCAACAGCCCCAGTTTACTTTTAAAGTAATAGTATAGAGTTGGTTTTGTAACACCTGCTGCTGTTGCCAGCTCCTGAACCCCTACTGCATCATATCCTTTCTGGTAAAACAAATGAATCGCACAATTTAAAATCTTTTCCCGATTATCTGTTTTATCCTCCAATCCATCATCAACTCCATCCATTCCATCTATTATCATTCAGTATACCAATCGGTATATTTCTTGTCAATCCACATTGACAAATGTTTTTTCTATGTCTATACTATTTGTAGTCAAAAAGCGCTATATTGTTAATTAAGGAGGACAAAACTATGTGGGCTTACGAAAGTGTATTCTATCAAATATATCCCTTAGGATTCTGTGGTGCGCCATTTGAAAATGATGGTGTTCCGGAATCTCGTATCTTAAAGGTGATTGACTGGATTCCTCATATCCAGAAATTAGGCATGAATGCCATTTACTTTTCACCGGTATTTGAATCCGATACCCATGGCTATAACACCAGAGACTATACAAAAATCGACTGCCGTCTTGGTACCAATGAAGATTTTAAAAAGGTCTGCGATGCATTACATAAGGCAGGGATTAAGGTGGTACTGGACGGTGTATTCAATCATGTAGGCCGGGGATTCTGGGCTTTTCAGGACGTACTGCAAAACCGGGAAAATTCCAGATATAAGGACTGGTTTGCACGGATTGCTTTTGATGGCAATTCTAACTACAATGACGGCCTCTGGTATGAAGGCTGGGAAGGTAATTATGACTTGGTGAAATTAAATCTTCGGAACGAAGAAGTCATCCAGCACATTTTATCCTGTGTTCAGGGATGGGTGGATGAATTCGATATTGACGGACTTCGTCTGGATGTATGCTACTGTCTGGACCGGGATTTCCTAAAGCGTCTCCGGGGCTTTGCCAATCAGGTAAAACCAGATTTCTTATTGCTGGGCGAATTGCTGCATGGGGATTATAATCAGTTTGTGAATGATGAAATGTGCCACAGTGCTACGAATTACGAATGCTACAAAGGATTATTCTCCAGCTTTAACAGTATGAATATGTTTGAAATCGTTCATTCCCTGCTTCGTCAATTCGGTCCGGAAAACTGGACCCTGTATAAGGGCAAGCATCTGTTAAGCTTTGTGGATAATCACGATGTCACCCGGATTGCAAGTAATCTGACAAACGAAAAGCATCTGCCGCTGATTTATGCCATGGCATTTGGTATGCCGGGAATTCCTTGTGTCTACTATGGAAGCGAATGGGGTGCAAAAGCGCATAAAAATGAAGGGGATCCGGCACTCCGTGCCTGCTTTGAAAACCCGGTTGAAAATGCGCTGACTGAGTGGATTGCCAAGCTGGCAAAAGCAAAGAAAAACAGTAAGGCATTAAATTATGGAGCCTTCAAATCCCTTGTTTTAACCAATAAGCAATGTATCTTTGAACGGGAATGTGATGGTGAACGGGTATTGGTTGCCATCAATGCTGAAGAAAATGCTTATACAGCTCACTTCGATGCCAGAGCCGGTCAGGGAACCGACCTGATTACCGGAGAACTTCACGACTTCGGCGGCGGCAGTGAATTACCGCCATACAGTGCATTCTTCTGGAAAACCGAATGTTAATAAAAAACAGGCTGTTGTTTTACGATATACTATCATAAAACAACAGCCTGTTTTTATTGCTTATATTAATGATTTGTACCAGCTTCCGTAGTTCCTGAATCCGTACCTGTATCTTCCGTCTCTTCTTCTGTAGCGGATGCTGCTCTGGTTACCGTTACCCGCGTCGATATTGTACTATCATATTGAATATGCTCCAAATCCTGCAGGTCAACTCTTGCATTGTAGGTTCCCTCCCCGGTATAATCCGATACATCAATGGAAGGCTGTAAATCCTGTACCGTAAGGGCATCCAAATCCCGCTTCAGCCCTGTTACAGTCAGTTCAAACTGCTTTTCCTCTGAAACCACCTCATATTGAAAACGGTCATCTGCCCCTGTGAAATCAATATCCTCCAGCTTTATACTCAGCGTTCTTTCAACCAGCTTTTCAATATTGATCTTTACCGCAATATTCTGCGTGCTGTCTGCAATAACAACACCATCCGGCAGATAATTATTTATATCTAACGTAGTTTCATAATCACTGTTCAAGCCGGTAATATCAATATCTTCTATACTGATTTCCCGAATACTCCGCAGTACCTCTTCCTCTCCGGCAATCAGCACCGTTGTGGGCTGATATTCAATCGGTCCGGCAATACCAAAGCCTTCTGCTACCTCACCAGATGGCACAATCTGTATCGGTACTTCCTTTGTTTTCTGAATCACTACCTTAACACTAACCGTGGACAGGTTCCTTGTAATTTTATCAGATTCAATCGGATCTCCATCTGCATCCAGAAGAATCAATTCACCTCGTGTAGAAATACTGGTATTTAACCCTTCCACATCAACCTCTACCCGTACAGTCTTAATGTCCTTCACCTTACTGGCAGCACCGGTCACCGTTACCATATTCGGGGTTGCTGCAGCACTGACTACTGCATATCCTTCCTGGGTTTCTCCCTTTGTAACTACAGTGATTGGAAGCTTTTGTTCTCCCCGTTCCTCAATTGCCACCTTCATCATAGACAG
>JAIECC010000340.1 GCA_029068665.1 Lachnospiraceae bacterium | reverse complement strand
GTATACAGGGATAAGATTAAGGAATTTTTTGAAAAAATCGAGTTGAAGGATAAGCTGGATACTGCAAAATCTTTCGTAACAGACAAGGTTCTTGGTACAAAGGATGATGATTTTTTTGATGATGCAGAATTCTTTGATGATGAAGCAGAAGAACAGGAAGACTCTTCGAATCGTGGATACACTTCCATAAATATTAATTCTGAGGACGAGGAGAAGCCATCTACACCGGTTACTGCTCGGGTTGCGACTCCTGCAGCAAAAACAGTTTTGTTAAATGAACAGGATTTGGATTCTGAACAGGAAGAGACTACATTCGAGTATGAAGGATTATCAGATGTATCTGAAGATGAGGATGTACTGGCAGAGGAAGCCACTTTAGATGGCACCACCGAATTGTAATATTTTATGAATCATATAAGACGGACCAATAATGCCGGGAAAGGCTTTATTGGTCCGTTTGTTTTTCATTTTCTTCATCAGGCTTTTCTTCATCAAGTCTTTCTTCATTCGAATCTTTTTCATCAGAATCCTTTTCATCAGTCTTTTCTATATTAATATCCTCATGTTCAGATGTTTCCTCCTCTATGGTTGCCTGATGCTCTGCCAGATCAAATACCTTCATGGTCCGATTGTCAATAAGCGGATTCAATTGAATGAGTGCAACCATGATTTCATCTGCACAGGCTTCTGAATCAAAATCATTTTCATAAAACATTTTTTCCGGATTCGACATGGTAAGCCGGTATACCGGCTTTCTGCCGTTCAATTTGAATATTACATGCCGGGAAATATAGCGTATATAATCAATTCGTATAAAATCTGTGGTTCCCAGATTGCTGATGACCAGATATTCGTCCGTCAGATAATAATTATAGTTATGCTGAATCAGCCGGTTATTTAATTGAGAACGGATTTCTTCATATACCAGCCTCCGATCACCAAAATCACTTAATTGCCTGGTACTTGGATGACGGTAAGGCTGTATGGTCCACACAACAGAAAAGATGATAATGGAAATCGTTATGATATATGGTATGATTATCAAAATCCACAATAGAACGGTTTCCAGATAAGGATAGTCTACCTCGCTGACCATAATGGGATTTACCAGTGCATCAAAGGCATCATAATCCAACCCTAATTCCTTAGAAAATTCCATCTTCACTGCATCCAGACCGGCAGAATCCTGCAGCAGCTTTCCTCTCACCTGCTCATTTTCCAGAACAGCTTCCGGCACTTTTGTTTTTACCAGAAAAAACATACACTGATCATCTATGAATGTATAATAATACGAAGCAACCTGCCTGCCATCTTCATAATAATCATAACCGGTATACTTAAGCTTTGGAATACGGATCTGCACGTTATAACATTTCTGACCATACCATTCCCGCATCTCCTCTACTGTCTCAATCCTGTGACAGGTCATTTGATATATGATTGGATAATGATAGGTGATTCCAAAAATAACAGCAAATATAATAATTGCCGGAATCAGCATGACGATAGTATTCTTAAACAGTAAAAGATTTAATTGTTCCTGCATTAAGTTCTTTATTTTCATTTACCATATGCTCCTTGTGTATTACTATACTACAACTTGTCTCTTCCCACAACCATTTGACATAAGTTCCTTTCCCGTTCTATAATCAGTGGAAGACCGGAAAGGAGCCAACACATGAACGCTTACAGCAGCTTTGCACAGGTATATGATGCCTTTATGGATAATATCCCCTATCAAGCGGGATGCCAATACCTGTGTGACATATTACATCAATATGGAATTACAGAAGGATTGGTTGCAGAGCTTGGATGCGGGACCGGAACCCTGACCGAGCTTATGGCCGCTTCCGGTTATGATATGATTGGTATCGACAATTCTCCTGATATGCTGGAGCTTGCTTTAGAAAAAAGACAGGTCTCCGGGCAGGATATCCTATATCTGCTTCAGGATATGCGAGAGTTTGAATTATACGGTACCGTAAGAAGTATTATCTCCTTTTGTGACAGTATTAATTACATTACGGAAGGTGCTGACTTAATACAGGTCTTTCGTCTGGTCAATAACTATCTGGATCCGGGGGGATATTTTATTTTTGATTTTCATACAGAATATTATTATAATACAGTGCTTGGAGAATCCATCATTGCCGAGGACCGGGATGAAATGAGCTTTATCTGGGATAATTACTACGATAAAGAGACCCGTATGAATGAATATTTATTAAGCATTTTTGTGCAGGAACGCTCCGGATTGTATCGAAAATTTCAAGAAGAACATTTTCAAAAGGCCTATTCCCTGACAGAAATCCGGGAGTCCCTTCTACAGGCAGGTCTGGAATATATCACAGCCTATGATGAGCTTTCCTTTCAGCCACCGGGTACGGAAAGCACCAGAATCCACGTGATTGCCAAAGAACACGAAAAAAACGAATCGTAGTACTATTATCATTATTTATAGCAAGAGAAAGGAATTATACTATGTCAGATTATATC
>JAIECC010000034.1 GCA_029068665.1 Lachnospiraceae bacterium | reverse complement strand
ATTAAATACATTGAAAGGTCGTTTCCCTTTATGAAAGAAAAGATAGAAGAGAACTGGGAAAAAATTTTATATTCCATTCAGTTAGAGCATGGTGTAGCACCTATTACCATTAATACGTGGATTCGTCCTTTAAAAGTATATGATGTGAAAGATCATACGATTTATTTATTAGCGGATGATACATTAGGTCAAAGAGGCATAGAATTTCTGAAAACCAAAATGTATGACATATTTATAAAAGCATCTATTCAGATCGTAATGAATGAGGATTATGATATCTGTTTTATTTCTTCTCCAGAAGATATAGATTCACAAGCTGTTCCTTCCCTTCCTTCTGATAATTATATGGAATATAATATGGAAGCAAGTAATCTGAATCCAAGATATACCTTTGATACATTTGTAGTAGGTGATAACAACCGTCATGCACATGCTGCCTGTGTAGCAGTTGCAGAAGCACCGGCTCAGGCATTTAATCCATTATTTCTATATGGAGGTGTGGGACTTGGTAAAACTCACCTTATGCATTCTGTAGGTCATTATGTATTGCAGCATAATAAAAATGCGAAGGTACTTTACGTTACCAGTGAAACCTTTACCAATGAGTTGATTGAAGCATTAAAAAAGAACAAAACAGAAGAGTTCCGGAATAAATATCGTAACATTGATTTATTATTGCTGGATGATATTCAGTTTATAATAGGAAAGGAATCCACACAACAGGAGTTCTTTCATACCTTTAATGTGTTACATGAAGCAGGAAAACAAATTGTTATTTCTTCTGATAAGGCACCAAAAGAAATTGAAAATCTGGAGGACCGTATCAAATCCCGTTTGGAATGGGGTCTTCCTGTAGATATCCAATCTCCGGACTATGAAACCAGAATGGCAATTCTACGGAAGCGTGCGGAACAGGATAATATTGATATACCGGATGATGTAATACAATATATTGCAACTCACATTATTTCCAATATTCGTGAATTAGAAGGTGCCCTGAATAAAATCAGTGTATTTTCCAAGCTGGATAATAATCCTATTACCGTTGATTTTGCAGAAGAGACTTTAAAGGATCTGATTTCAAAAAATACCAATCGTGAAGTCACTCCTTCTCTCATTACAGATATTGTCAGTGAACACCTTGGTATTTCAAAAGCAGACATTCTTTCTTCCAAAAGAAGTGCAGATATTGCCCAGGCAAGACAGATTTCCATGTACCTGTGCCGGATCATGACTGAAAAGTCATTAGAAGCTATTGGTGCTTACTTTGGTGGAAAAGATCACTCTACTGTAATGCATGCTATTGAAAAGACAAAAGCAAAAATGCAGACAAATGAAAATTTCTTAAATACAATAGAAACTATTAAAAAGAAAATCATTCCTTCCTGATTCTTTTCACAATACATTGTGAGATTCAGGTGAATGAATTGTGGATAAATATTTATATTGATTTTTATTATATTTAACATAAAATTTCATTGTTCATAACTTTTGATTTTTAACAATTTATAAGACAGGAATTAACAGAGTTATAC
>JAIECC010000339.1 GCA_029068665.1 Lachnospiraceae bacterium | reverse complement strand
GAAGCAGACAGATGATAATTTTTCGAAATTCCGTACTTTTATCTATCGGATTACTGATTACCAGCTTATAGGGTTGTTCTTCGCATATTAAATGTAAAAATTCTTCCTTATTATATTCCATAGCAATATCCTTTTTCTGATTTTGTACCTCTTATCATAACATCGGTGCCAGCATTTTCAAAATCGCCCTCCACAGCTTTTGAATGGAAGAAATCTTCTGACATTCCTCCAGTGTCATTTCCCTGCACTTCCCGAGAGTTTCTTCGAAATCTTTCTGAATATCCCCCAGAATCTTCGTACCATACATCCAGACTCCACATTCAAAATGCAGATACAGACTCCGATAGTCGAAATTCACGGTACCCACAGTTGCAATCTCTCCATCCACCAGCACCCCTTTTGCATGAGTAAAGCCCGGTGTATATTGAAATATTCTTACACCGCTTTCTATTAACGGTTCACAGTTTGCCAGTGTCAATGTATAAACAATCCGCTTATCGGGAATTCCAGGTATAATAATCCGGACATCAATACCACTTTTTGCAGCAAGACTCAACGCAGTGGTCATTTCATTATCCAGAATCAGATACGGAGTAATAATATACACACTTTTTTTCGCCCGGTTAATCATATTCAGATAAATATTCTCACCCAGGATTTCCTGATCCAAAGGAGAATCGCTGTAAGGCTGAATGAATCCATCCTCACTATGGATTCCAATTCCTCCCTTTGAGGCGCATACTGATAAAAGTCCTCTTTCTTTCCTGACAAGAACCCCCATAGCTGCAGGTACATGACAGTAAGACTCCACACCGCATCTCCCTTTAACATCACTCCCGTATCCTTCCAGTGTCCATAGGGAGCAGTGGCATTAATATATTCATCCGCCAGATTAATTCCGCCGGTAAAGCCTGTATGGCCGTCTATGACCGTTATTTTTCTATGGTCCCGGTTATTCAAACGCAGGGTAAGAAAGGGAATAAAACGGTTAAAGGAATAACATTGAATTCCCTTTGCCCGCAGCCGTTTTTCATAGTCAGAAGGTAAAATCGCCACACAACCCAGGTCATCAAACATCACCCGGACATCTACGCCTTCCTTCACCTTTTCCTCTAAGACCTCCAGAACAGAATCCCAGAAATGACCTTCCCGGATAATAAAATATTCCATAAAAATGTATCGTTTCGCTTTTCGAAGTTCCTGCAGCAGAGGCTGGAAATTATCTTCCCCAACCGGATAATAAGTCATCTCTGTATGTGTATAAACCGGATATTTCCCATGCTGCTGAATATAGCCGGATTGCAAGGCGGCAGTTTCGGATTCCCGAAGCAGTTTTTCTGTGATTTGCGGATTTTGTGGAAGAAACTGACAGGAATCGGTTATACTTTTTTCCACCTTGTTTACAAAGCCCTTACTGGAGCGGTTGCCTGCTATAACTATATAAAAGATGCCGCCAAAAATCGGAAATAAAAGGATCGGAACTACCCAGGCAAGCTTATAAGCCGGATTATCCGGTTTGTTAATGATATAAATTACCACAATCAAGCTAAGCACTGTACAGGCTGCGTGAAAATAAGCATAATATTCACCAAGATTCAGGATTGTAAATACAATAAAGGCTGCCTGTAACAGAATCAGCAAACCACCAATCATAATCTTTGACAAAAATAACCGGTCCTTTTTCTGTCTCTGACCTTCTTCCTGTTTCTTCATGAAACCTAAAACTCCTTTCGTTTCTCTCCCAGGCTTTATCCTTTTGTTCTATCCCCTGCTCCAGCGTCCGGCTGCCCCGCAAGGCAATACCAAGCCGGACTCCCGAACCGGAAGTCCGATTTCCTGGGCTTCTATGCTTCCGTTAAATTTGGGGATTACCTCCGAGGCAAGCATATAAGTCAATACTGCCGGAGCCAGACCTGTGGTATAGGAATTCACCAGCATAAATAAAGGATTATCACTTAATAACTGGACACAGAGCTGAATAAACGGGTGAATTTTTTCCTCAATTTTCCAGGTTTCTCCTTTGGGTCCCCTGCCGTAAGAAGGCGGATCCATAATAATGGCATCATAGTGATTGCCCCGGCGGATCTCCCGCTCCACAAACTTTACACAGTCATCCACAATCCAACGAATGGGCGCATCTTCCAGCCCGGAAGATCTGGCATTTTCCTTTGCCCAGGTTACCATACCCTTCGATGCATCCACATGTGTAA
>JAIECC010000338.1 GCA_029068665.1 Lachnospiraceae bacterium | reverse complement strand
GTACACTTTACCATAAAAGCAATAATGTAGTTTCAAAAACCACATGAAAAATTATAGCAAACTATTTTTGCTAGACAAAAAAACAATTTATCTGATGATTTTTGATATTAATCTGAATATAAGGAAAGGAATGTCTTATGAACCAGTCAAATCTTCAACCAGAAACCGGCATTGCCGGAAAATTCATTTCTACTTCAAAAGATGAAGCCGGAGTTTTAAATGCCATTCAGTTTCACAATGATGAACATTTTAATTTTGCCTATGATGTCGTTGACGTATTAGGCAAAACCAAGCCCGACAAGCTGGCAATGCTTCATATTGACAGTGCGGGAAAGGAACGACGGATTACCTTTAAGGATATGATGGTATATTCCAATAAAGCTGCAAATTATTTTCAGTATCTGGGAATCAAGCGTGGGGATCATGTTATGCTGGTCTTAAAGCGCCACTACCAATTCTGGTTTGCCATCCTTGCTCTGCATAAGATTGGTGCCATTGCCATTCCGGCAACCAACCTTCTGGTCAAAAAGGATTTCGAATACCGCTTTAAAGCCGGCGAAATTGATGCCGTACTCTGCACCTCAGACGGAAAAGTCGCCAATGAGGTAGAACGGGCTTCCCGTACCTATGATGGATTAAAAGCAAAGGTGATGGTAGGCAATACCACATTAAAGGGCTGGAATAATTTCAAACGGGATATCCGTTTCTTTTCTCCGGAATTCAAAAAGCCAAAGCATGCTGCAGGCGGCGATGACCCAATGCTGATGTTCTTCACTTCCGGCACTACCTCTTATCCAAAGATTGCTTCTCATAGCTACAAGTATGCATTGGGACATTTTATTACTGCAAAATACTGGCAGCAGGTAGATCCGGATGGAATCCATTTTACAATCAGTGATACCGGCTGGGGAAAAGCAATGTGGGGAAAACTCTATGGACAATGGCTTTGTGAAGCTGCTGTGTTTACTTATGATTTTGACGAATTTTATGCCAGTCAGATTTTGCAAATGATTGAAAAGCATAAAATCACTACATTTTGTGCGCCTCCTACCGTATATCGCGTTATGGTTCATATGAAGCTGGATAAGTTTGATCTGTCTTCTTTGCAAACGGTTGCAACTGCCGGAGAAGCATTAAATCCGGAAATTTATGAAAAATTCTATCAGGCAACAGGCATGAAGATCATGGAGGGCTTTGGACAGACAGAAACCACCTTAACCATTGGCAATCTTGCCGGAATGGAACCAAAGCCGGGCTCTATGGGAAAACCTAGTCCACAATATAAAGTGAAAGTAATGCGTCCGGACGGAACCTTCTGTGAGACAGGAGAAACCGGAGAAATCGTAATCAGTGTGGAAGAAGGCACACCGGAAGGTCTGTTCTCAGGCTATTATCTGGACGAAAAACGTACGGAATCCGTATGCTATAATGGATTCTATCACACCGGAGATACTGCATACATGGATGAAGACGGGTTCCTTTGGTATGTGGGACGTGTGGATGATGTTATCAAATCCACCGGCTACCGGGTAGGCCCTTTTGAAATAGAAAATGAAATCATGAAGCTTCCTTATGTTGTAGAATGTGCCGTTACTTCCGTCCCGGATCCTATGCGGGGACAGGCAATTAAAGCAAGCGTGGTCTTAACGGAAGAAACAGCCCCTACGGATGCATTACGAAAGGAAATGGTTAAGTTCTTTAAAATCAATCTGGCCTCCTATAAGCGTCCGAAGATCATTGAATTTGTAAAAGAACTGCCTAAGACAGTCAGTGGAAAGATTCGAAGGGTGGAAATCAAAGAACGGGATTGGGCAAAGGATTCCGAAAAAAATTAAACAGATACAAACTCATCATTCAAACTATTCAGACAGGAGACTCTACAAATGAAAGATCATATCGTAATCACCGGCATGGGTGCTGTGACCCCCGTAGGAATCGGCATGGAAAATTATTGGAAGGGATTGGTAAAAGGGGTGCAGGGCATCAGCTCCATTACCCGATTTGACACAACAAATCTTCCGGTAAAAATCGCAGCAGAAGTAAAGGACTTTGAGCCTACAGAATACATGCCCAGAAAATTAGCCAAGGAAATGGATACCTTTATGCAGTATGGCTATGTTGCTGCAGAAGAAGCCATGACCGATGCTGGCTTAAATCCGGAACAGCCGGAAGAGCGTTGTGTATCAGCAGAGCGGATTGGCGTAGTGGTGGGAACCGCATTTGCCGGTATTGCTACAATTGCAGACACACAAAATGGCATCAGTACCGGTGTGCATTCCAAAGTCAGTCCCCGATTTGTACCTAAAATCATCGGCAATATTGCAGCCGCTCAGATTGCAATTGCCAAAGGACTGCGGGGTCCCAGCCTGACGGTTACGACCGCCTGTTCTTCCGGTGCAGATGCTTTATCTACCGGTATTATGCTAATAAATAGTGGCGAAGCAGATGTTGTCTTATGCGTTGGAGCAGAGGCTGCCACCTCGCCTCTGACGATTATGGGTCTGGCATCTGCCCATGCTCTTTCTACCCGCAATGATTCTCCTGCTGCTGCCAGCCGTCCATTCGATGCCGGTCGGGATGGTTTCGTCATGGGTGAAGGAGGCGGCTGCATTATCATTGAAACTGAAGCACATGCCAAGGCAAGAGGGGCTCATATTCACGCTTCCATTATTGGGTGGGCAAACAGTACAGATGGTTATCATGTTACCTCACCACATCCGGAAGGTATCGGTGCCGTATTCTGCATGGAGCGATGCCTGGAAAAAGCAGGAATCCAACCGACAGAAGTCGACTATATCAATGCCCATGGCACCTCTACACCAAAGGGAGATATTATTGAAACGATTGCGATCAAACAGCTATTTGGCAGTCATGCTCCTAAGCTTGCCGTTACCTCCACCAAGGGTTCTACCGGTCATATGATGGGAGCCGGCGGCATTACGGAAACGATTGCCTGTGTAAAAGCCATTCAGGATGGCATCATTCCTCCAACTCTGAATCTGGAAACGCCGGATTCGGAATGTGATTTGGATTATGTTCCGAATACAGCAAGAAAGCAGAACATTGAAGTTGCCATGTCCAATGCCTTTGGCTTTGGCGGACAGAACTCTAGTATATTACTTAAAAAATGCAAGTAAAGTTTTATCTATACAAAACAGAGGACATCCCTTCCATAAAGAAATGTCGGAAGGAATGTCCTCTGCCTAATTAACACTATTTGTATCATCCTTTTGAAAAATCTGCCCTTCATACTGAATCGGGACCACCCGTTCTTTGTATTCCGGATATTGTTTCAGCCATTCTGTTATCCTGTTATAGGAGCCCCACATATGCATGGGAAATACCCATCTGCTTTCCGTATATTCCATAAAAATCCGAAAACCGTCTGCCATATGCTCTTCTAATCTGGGGTCCAAAGGGACAAAGGCTGCATCAATTCTCCGGCCCTTTAGCTTCTCCATTTCCGTCATGAAGTTTCTTGTCATATTTCCATTATTCTGACTGGATTCACCCTTCCAATACCAAAGATTCAAATCACCGGCATGATAATAAGTATGATTGTCATATTCTAACAAAAATGCTACTCCCGCATCTGTTGACTTCAAAGTAGTAATTGTCAATGGTCTGCCATTCCACAGCAATATCTCCTGGGTCGTATTCTTTCGCACACTTAAAATATGGCTGCCCAGTTCTACTCCCCGGACAGCCTGCTCTGCAATCAAACGCTTGGTTGGAATATCTTTTGCCAGTACATACTGAATATCCGGATATTGCTGCAACAGTTTATAAATATCCCTGTTATAATGATCCCCATGACCATGACTGACAAAAACAACAATGGGCTTATCCCTGTTTAAATCAGGAATTCTTCCATTATAGTAATCAAATAAAAAATATGCCGTTTTCGTTTCCAGTAAAAATCCACTGTGATTTAAATATGTAACCTTCATTTCATTCATTCCAGATATCATATATACAATCAATATTTCTCTGCAATATCGATTGCATTCTGTTCCTCTTCCACTGTAGACCGGGTATACGGTGTCTGACTAAGATATCCAAGCCAGTAACCAACTCCTACAACTCCGGCACCTCCCACAATATTCCCCAGAGTAACCGGAAGCAGGCTCTTAAATAAAAAGCTAGACCAGGTAAGACCTTCCGCTGCAATCCCATATTCTGCAGAAGTCAGTAAGGCCGCCACACCAAAATACATATCTGCAACGCAGTGTTCAAATCCACACAAGACAAAAAGCATAACCGGCCAAAAGCTTACCATCAGCTTTCCGGATATTCTTATAGCAGCATAGGACATCCAGATTGCAATACACACCAGTATATTACATAGGATTCCCCTGATAAAAGACTCCATAATCGTCAGATCCGTTCTTGCCTTGCCGGCATTTACAATTGCCTCGGCAAGTGTGCCGCCAAACAACTCCGGTGTATGTCCATAAACCACCAGAAATGCCACAAAAGCAGCACCAAGAAAATTACCAATATACACAAATAACCAGTTTTTTAGCATTCTATGTATGGGAACTCTTTTTTCCAGTACAGAAAGAATAATCAGACAATTACCGGTAAACAATTCACTTCCCGCCATGATAACCATCGTAATACCCGCCGGGAACACAATGCCTCCTATCAGCTTTGCTACCGATGGAATGGTTATCGTACTGGATGCTGTGGTAGAAGCAATTCCGGCAAATGCAATGAAAAGCCCGGCAAAGAAGCCAAGTAATATCATTTTAAAGATAGACAGTTTGGTTTTATGTACCCCGATTTCAACATAGTTTCTTGCAATTTCCAGTGGTGAATACATCCACATACCTCCCGTTTTTCATATTATACCTGTAACCTTCATCACAAAAAGCAAAAAGCTACCCTGTTTAATATATGATAT
>JAIECC010000337.1 GCA_029068665.1 Lachnospiraceae bacterium | reverse complement strand
CCTCAACGGTTGTCAAACTTAATTCCCGGTTGGGTGCCTGGGCAAATACATTCTGATAATACCGGATTTTGAATTTCTTATATACTTCTGAAAAAGATTCCTCTACCATGAGTCCTATTCATTCCTTTTCAAGTGTTCGTACCATTATTCTTCTTTATTTCCGATGGCAAACGATATCTCTGCCTGTGCTGCTACCTTGCCATCAACTTTCGCTACTGCCTTTCCGAATCCAATCGGTCCTCTTCGGTCTACAATCTCACACTCCAATGTCAGCACATCCCCCGGAACCACCTGTTTCCGGAATCTGGCATTTTTAATTCCACCGAAAAATGCGATTTTGCCTTTGTTCTCATCTTCGCAAAGAATGGCAACCGCTCCAACCTGTGCCAATGCCTCGATAATCAGAACACCCGGCATCACATGCTGCTGAGGGAAATGTCCGCAGAAAAACAATTCATTTACGGATACGCATTTGATACCTTTGGCACTTTTTCCCGGTTCACACTCTACAATCTTATCCACTAATTGGAAGGGATAACGATGTGGAAGGATTTCCTGAATCTGATTTGAATTCAATTCCATAACTATGCCTCCCATTTCTTAAATAATATACTGGCATTATGTCCGCCAAACCCAAGAGAATTGGAAAGTGCCATATCCACCTGTACCTGTCTTCCCTGGTTCGGTACAATATCCAAATCGCACTCTTCATCCGGTACCTGATAATGAATGGTAGCCGGAATAAAGCCATCCTTCAATGCCAAGGTTGTGAAAATTGCTTCTACTGCCCCGCTGGCACCCAGCAAATGTCCGGTCATAGACTTGGTGGAGCTTACCATCAGCTTATATGCATGATCTCCAAATGCTGCCTTGATTGCCTTTGTCTCTCCTGCATCATTCAAATGCGTAGAGGTACCATGGGCATTGATATAACCAACCTGCTCCGGCTGAATGCCTGCATCCTCCATAGCCAGGGTCATACAAGCGGTACCACCTGCTCCCGTCGGATCCGGTGCCGTAATATGATATGCATCACAGCTTGCGCCATAACCGATGATCTCTCCATAAATCTTAGCACCTCTCGCCTTGGCATGCTCCAATTCCTCAATTACCAGAATTGCAGCGCCTTCGCCCATAACAAATCCGCTTCGTTCCTTATCGAATGGGATGGAAGCACGATTTACATCCTCTGTAGTATTCAATGCTTTCATGGCAGTAAAACCGCCGACACCCATATTACAAATGCAGGCTTCTGCACCACCGCACATCATAACATCCGAATATCCATCTCTTACATAATGAAAGGCCTCTCCAATTGCATTATTACCGGAAGCACAGGCAGTTACCACACAGGTACACACTCCCTTAAAACCGGTTTCAATAGCAATCTGTCCTGCTGCCATATTGGCAATAGACATAGGGATAAAGAATGGCGATATCTTCTCAAATCCCCGGCTTAATCCTCTGTCATGCTCACTTTCAATGGTTTTCAATCCGCCGATTCCGGCAGAAATAATAGTTCCACAACGAAGCGGATTTTCCTGCTCGATATTCAGACCGCTGTCTGCAAATGCTTCCTTTGCCGCAATCATAGCAAACTGGGTATAACGATCCATCCGCTTTGCTTCCTTTTTATCCAGATACTCACCCGGATCATAATCCTTTACCTCACCGGCAATTTTCACCTGGAATTCTGTGGTATCAATCTGGGTAATCCGGTCGATACCACAGACACCCTTTTTCACATTCTCCCAGGTTTCCTGAGTATTGTGACCTAACGGGTTAATGGTACCTAAACCGGTAATTACAACTCTTCTCTTCATTCTGACTCTCCTTGTTTATGCTAATTTGTGCCTACTCACTTCGTTCGTGCTTGATTTTCTGCCGACTTCTTTCAGACTCTGAAACCTGCGGTTTCATCGTTGACCTGCCAGGTCACATCCCCATGCCGCCGTCTACATGTAGAACCTGTCCGGTTATGTAAGAAGCCTTATCCGATACCAGAAATGTAACTGCATCTGCCACATCCTCCGGTTTTCCCATCCTGCCAAGCGGAATCTCTTTTGCCATCTGCTCTTTTACCGCTTCCGGTAATGCCTCCGTCATATCTGTGGTAATGAATCCGGGTGCAATGGCATTAGCCGTTACATTCCGGGAGCCTAATTCCTTTGCCAAAGACTTGGTCATCCCAATCACGCCTGCCTTACTTGCTGCATAATTGACCTGCCCTGCATTTCCCATGACTCCAACAATACTACTGATGGTAACGATTCTTCCATACCGCTTCTTCATCATCAGCTTAGAGGCAGCACGCATACAGTAAAACGCACCTCTTAAATTCGTATCAATTACCTGATTAAAATCATCATCTGACATTCGTATTAATAATCCATCTCTGGTTATCCCAGCATTGTTTACCAGAATTTCAACCGTTCCGGTTATCTTTAACGCTTCTGCAAATAATGTCTCTACTTCTTCTTTTACTGCAACATCTGCCTGAATGGCAACTGCCTGCACACCATATTCCTTACACATGGCAACCGTTTCTTCCGCTGCTGCAGAACCTTTGGCATAACAGGTCACGATATTTACGCCTTCTTTTGCCAGTGCAATACAGATTGCTCTGCCTATGCCCCGGCTGCCACCGGTTACAATAGCTGTTTGATTCTTCATGGCTTATCTCCTTTTAACCTAACTTCTCCACCAGAGCATCGATATCCTCTGCCTTTTCCACACTATAGCAGGTAATATCCGGACAGGTTTTCTTTACGAACTTGCTTAATGCACTGCCTGGTCCGATTTCCACAATCGTATCAATGCCCTGTTCTGCCATATAACGAATGGAATCTTCAATGTAAATGCTGTGCTGTACCTGTTTCTCCAGTAATGCCGGGATTTCTTCCTCCTGGGTCTTTGCTCTTCCGATGGTATTGAATACTACCGGGAACTGCATCTCACCAAAGTGTTCCTGTTCAAACCGTTCTTTTAACTTATCACCTGCCGGCTTCATCAACGAGGTATGGAACGGTCCGCTGACATTCAACGGAAGACACCGTCTTGCACCAGCCTCTGTCAATAGTTCAATTGCCCGATCCACAGGTGCCTTATCTCCGGAAATAACAATCTGTCCCGGACAATTATAGTTGGTTGGCTCTACTACATTCAATTCTTCATTTTTAAACTCTTCATGTGCCTTGGCACAGCAGCTCTCTACAGTTTCTCTGTCCAGATTCAATACCGCTGCCATCTTACATTCCCGGTCTACCACTGCTTCAGCCATGGCCTGTCCACGGAAAGCAACCAGAGAAATTACCTGCTGGTCATCAAATACACCTGCTGCATGCAGGGCAGAATATTCTCCAAGACTTAAGCCTGCTGCCAGCTCCGGTACAATCCCCTTCTGCTTCAGAATCTTCGTAACTCCAACGGCAAAAGCAACCATACAAGGCTGTGTATACCTGGTCGTATTCAACATCTCTGCCGGTCCGTTAAAGCAGCAGTCCTTTACATCAAATCCTACATTGGTGTGATCCAATACTTCCCGAAACTCCGGATAAGCCTCATACAGGTCCTTACCCATTCCTACTGCCTGACTGCCCTGTCCGGCATACATAAATGCTAATTTCATATGCTTCCTCCCGATACCTTCCTTAAAGTTCCATTGTCTTAAGCCGCTCTAATTCCTTCTTTGCATCCTGATACAGATTCTCTAAAATAACCGCCAGTGGCTGTATCTCTGTTAACTGTCCGCATGTCTGTCCTGCCATAACAGAACCATTTTTAACATCGCCCTCCAGTACAGCCCGGCGAAGTCCGCCTAAAGTAAACTGTTCCAGTTCTTCTCTGGTTCCTCCACTCCGTTCAACCTTTATGTACTCTCTTGCCATGTCATTTTTCAGAATCCGAACCGGCGCATCCAGGGAACGTCCGGTAACTGTGGTACTGTTATCTCTCGCCTTAATCAAAGCAAGCTTATAATTCTCATGAATCGGACACTCTTCGCTGACCAGCAGACAGGTGCCGATCTGGACACCGGCAGCTCCTAATGCCATAGCCGCCATAAACTGCCTGCCGTTGGCAATACCACCGGCAGCAATAACCGGAATATTGACCTTATCAATCACCTGCGGCACCAGTGTCATGGTAGTCATATCACCTACATGTCCACCGCTTTCACCACCCTCTGCAATCACGGCATCCGCACCTTGCTGTTCTACCTTGCGGGCCAATGCGGTACTGGCTACTACCGGAATAATCTTGCTTCCGGCATCCTTCCACATTCCCATATATTTTCCCGGAGTACCGGCTCCGGTGGTAATAATCTGAATCTTCTCATCTGCCAGAAGCTGGGCAATATTGTCCACATCCGGATTTAACAGCATTAAATTTACACCGAAGGGCTTATCCGTTAACTTCCGACACTCTGCGATTTCCTTCTCAATGGCTTCTGCATTCAGACCACCGGAAGCAATTAATCCAAGGGCCCCGGCATTGGATACCTGGGCTGCAAATTTACCGGTAGCAATATTGGCCATTCCGCCCTGAATAATCGGGTACTTAATATTTAACATCTCATTTAATTTCATTATATACTCTCCTTCTTGGCAGCATCGATGATTGCCGCATCCATGTAACGGAATTTATCATACCGGTTCCTTGCCAATTCATTTGGCGACATCTTTCTGTACTTTGCCAGCTCCAAAACCAGCAAGGCATCTATTTCCCGATAAACCTTATTCGGATTGTGATGGATACCGCCTAAAGGTTCCTTAATAATTCCATCAATCACATTGTAATTCTTTAAATCCTGTGCCGTCAGCTTCATTAAATCACAGGCTTCTGAACTTCGATTGGAGTCCTTCCACAGAATGGAAGCAAATCCTTCCGGTGATAAAACGGAATAA
>JAIECC010000336.1 GCA_029068665.1 Lachnospiraceae bacterium | reverse complement strand
CAAGAAATAGTTTATCATCCTGGGAGGCCATATTGTTATAAAATGTCTGGGTAATGTCTGTATTCGTATATCGTTCTGCTTTATTTTTTTCTTCCATATTACTTTCCCCGCAGATAAAATTTTCCCTTGTTTGTGATAATATTATATTCTTTATGTTAAGAATTAACAATACGTTTTTATAAACTATAACAGATCAAAGATATCTAACTGTCTATCCTTCCAGGATTTTTGTTCTGCCACCTTTATCACATCATTCTCAGATATTTCTCCAATCAAAAGAGGCGAGGCAGCATTGTGCAGTTTCCTGTTTTTCACTACCGTCTCTCTGTCATAATTCGCATAACAGTACAAACAGCCATGTCCACAGGTATTGTATGCCCCAATATCTGCTCCCAGCAGACAGGAGCATTCCTGTCGTGCCATTTTCTTCTTCGGCACATCCAGCTTACAGTCTAAGGCTTTCTCCAACACAGCCTTTGACATACAGCCATCTGCATCTACACGATCTCGGACAAGACCTGCATCCTCACAGCATAAATGTATCTGTAAATCATTTTCTTTTGCAGTTTTTGAAAATGCATCTATCAGCATTTCCTGTTCTTTCTTTGTAACACTGCGTATTCCCCGGAAATTCCGCTTTGTTTTTTCATACAGATCAATAAAGCTTACAACACACTGGCGGGTATATCCCGACAGTGCTTTTGCCATTTGGTCAAACTGTTCTATGTGATAATCAACGGAATACTGCTCTGTTATGAATATGGGGTCGTACCGCCAGCTCATTCGATTGCATCCAACCAACGCAGATAACCGCCGAAAGGAATGGATAACCTGTTCTTTCGGCGGTACATAAGGTTCAATTTCTTTTTCATACGGAGTAATTGTCACAAACCAGAATGTGTCAAAGGCGGATAACAGTGAAAGCCTGTCCAGCATAGGCTGCGGATTCTTCGTGCAAAAAACCATAATGTCGATTACTTCCGGATCTAACTGGTATTTGGTTATCTGTGACGGATAATAGGGATTCCGTACCAGTACATAGCCCGCCTGAATACGGTTATAAAACCAATCACTATAATAGGCAGGTATATCCGTCCTGCTGCCGGTATTCAGTATCATTTCATCACACACCTTTGATTTGTTCTATTACAGTATATATATCGGCATTAATACAGATTGATTTCTTTTCAATTTCATTGGGTGCATACGCCTCACCATAATTAAGACAGGCATATGCTGCGTTTTTCCATTTCTGTGTCATACGCCAGAAGTTATATTTTATTATGGATGGGGTATTGTACCCAACACCTAACTCTAAAAACAACACCTTTTTATCTTTATGCTGTTTTAAAAATAATTCGTACTGTCTGGCTGCCCGGTACCATCCTTCATCCTGTACAAAGGTGTCATCTGCCCTTAAATTCATACTCATAGGTCTTCCACATTTGGGACAGTGAGGAATCAGTTCACTCGGTATAGACATTTTTGCTGTCACATCCTCCGGCAAATACAACTGATGGTCTGTTCCGATTTGGTAACCTTGTGCCTTCACCATTTCACAAATACTTTTTTCGTTGTCATATGTTTTTTCATGGCAGGGTTTGCTGCATTGAAATAAGCCATAATCCCCCTGGGTATAATACAACCGGTGCTTATCAAAACCTGCTTTCTGAAAACAGTGATCTACATTCGTTGTTATAACAAAATAATCTTTATCCTGAACCAGCTCATACAGTTTGTTATAAACCGGCTTGGGTGCATCCATGTATCGGTTGATATAAATATATCGGCTCCAATATGCCCAATGCTCTTCCAAAGTGTTGTATGGGTAAAATCCTCCGGAATACATATCCCGGAAATGATACTTTTCTGCAAAATCCTTAAAATACGTATTAAAACGCTCCCCTGTGTAAATAAAACCGGCAGAAGTGGAAAGGCCGGCTCCTGCACCAACAATTACCGCTTCTGCCTGCTCTAACATCTGCCGAAGTTCAAGTACCATATCAAATCCTCCTTATACTCTGATAATCCGTCCGTCTGTTTTTCAGTTGTTGTTTTAACAACTTTATTTTATTAAGAGTACACAAAAAGAAAAAGTACGCACTTTTTAATAACCAGGTTACCTTTTTGTAACTAATTGTCTTTCTCATAATGTTACAGTATAATTGGAATGTAAGTATTTAAATGAACTCTTGAAATGAGGTATCCTATGAAAACCAAAGCTGAATTACCGGAATGTCCGGTTGCTACTACAGTCTCTGTTATTGGAAGTAAATGGAAGCTGTTGATTATACGAAATCTTCTTGTCCGCCCGTGGCGGTTTAATGAATTAAAAAAGGATTTAGACGGAATCAGCCAAAAGGTATTGACTGATTCCTTACGTGCTATGGAAGAGGATGGTATTATTATCAGAACAGTTTATCCTGAAGTACCACCTCGTGTTGAATATGCTCTAAGTGAGTTAGGAGAATCCATGCGTCCAATTTTGAACGCAATGCAGCAATGGGGAACAGACTATAAAAATACTATATTGTAATCTCTATCTGATTTCCTTCCAAATCAATCACACAGCTTTCGTAATACCCGTCTCCGGTTGTACGAGGACCACTAATGACTTCAAAGCCATCATTTTTGAGAGTTTCCGTTAGTTCATCCACCTGCTCTCTGCTGCCAACGCTAAATGCAACATGAACATAGCCGGTTCTTGCCAGTGGCTTTTCCAGATCCTGCTGTTCCGGTTTATTCATGATTTCCAGTCTGGCTCCATCCTCAAAGGTCAGGAAATAAGAACGAAAATCCGTATTCTTGTTGTGATATCCGTCATTGGAAGCTGCACCAAAATATTTTATAAAAAAATCTCTGGTCTTTTCTAAATTATTTACGTACATTGCAATATGTTCGATTTTCATATCATAATTCCTCGTTTCTATTGAATGGATGCTCCAAGTTCGTATGCGTCCTGTATTTCAGGCTTTTCTGCTATATCACCTACAGCCATTACGCCTCCGCAAAGCACTGTTCCAATACTTTTCCATCCCAAATGCTTTTCAAGATGGTCATACCAGTACAGGGTTTCATCAAAGCCATGACCTTCTGCCGCCATCAGCAGGACACATTCCTTTTTCGGATTCCGGTAATCCGGATCACATTCTGCTACAGCAAATAAACGGTCGAAGGCAGTCTTCAGCTGTCCGCTCATTGTCCAGTAATATAGGGGTGTGGCCAAAACAATAATATCTGCTTCTTTATAGACAGGATATATTTTATCCATATCATCCTTCTGAACGCATGGACTTTCCGGATTCTTTCCACCACCAAAGCAGCCCTTACAGCCATGAATGTTCATTCCGTCTAAAAAGAACTCTGTAACTGTATTATCGGAAGCTTTTGCTCCTTTGGTAAATGCCTCAATCAGAGCAGAAGTATTCCCTTTCTTTCGCGGACTTCCATTTAGAATCATTATCTTCTTGCTCATTCATGCCACCTCCTAAAATTTGTCAGCTAAAGCAGCAGCCTGTTTGCATCCATCTGTTTTTTCTATGTCACCTGTATTCAGGACACCCGGAACCATAACTTCTCCTATCATTTTCCATTTTAATAATGCAGCGGAGCGCTCAATCGGAATACGAACACCATCCATAACGGACATATCTTCTTCCTCACAACAGGTAATTAACCCACATTCCTTCCCTGCTATATCTTTACCCGCCACACAAAATGAATACAGTTTATCAATCACTCCTTTGATCTGTGCTGGAAGGGAATACCAGTAAACCGGTGTGGTAAATATCACTGCATCTGCTTCCAGAATCGCCGGAGCTATGGTATTAAAATCATCATTAAAAGAACAGGCCTTTCCGGTTTGGAAACAAGTTTCGCAGGCATGACACCCGCCTACATTCCTCAAGGCAGCATCAAACCGTGTTATGGTATGTCCTTTACTTTCGGCCGCCTTGATAAAGGCATCTGTCATGGCAAAGCTGTTTCCATTTTTCCGTGGGCTTCCTGTGATTACAACTATTTTCTTACTCATAAAAATCCTCTCCTTGTCTTGCGAAATCATTGTTTTTCATATATGATATTATCATCATAGCAAGAATAGACGCAAAATCAAGTACGCACATTCAGGTGCGGTACTTGCAGTAGAGTTATATACTTACGGAAAGGAAAGTGTAATATGGACGAATCTACGAATAACCGCTGTATATCAAATGAATGTCTGAACAATACCGGATTCAGCTATACCCTGTCCTTAATCAGCGGGAAATATAAAATGATAATTCTGTATACCTTGATGGAGTTTGGAGTTGTCCGATTCAATGAAATGAAACGATATATTGGTGAAATCTCTTATAAGACGTTGAGTGCTTCTTTGAAAGAATTAGAAGCAGACCAGTTAGTTCACAGAGAAGAATACCCCCAAATTCCGCCAAAGGTAGAGTATAGTCTGACGGACCGGGGGAAATCTCTGATTCCTATATTAGACGGAATGTGCGAATGGGGAGATAAAAATAAGCTTTAAATTTTCAGAAACTCCATTAAAACTTTGGTGCGCATTCACACAATCTTCTGTTAATATCCGAAGCACTATATAACACTCTCGTAACAATTACCCGATTATCTTCTATCACATAGAACACAGAAAAATTATCTATCGGGAGCTGTCTAAGTCCTATTGTATGTTCCGGCTCAGATCCCATAATTTTCACCCGCTCCGGAAAAACATTTAATCCCTCAATGATCTCTGAAATTCGATTATACTGTCCCATAGCATTTGCAGGTGCCTGAAGCTGTTCAGCAATGTAAGTATAGATTTCTTCTAAATCAGCTAAAGCTTTATCTGTAATCTGCACTTTATATTGCTTCATAATTAATGGTGCTCCCTAAACTTTTCAAATGCGGATGCCGCATCCTGCACTTTTCCGGCTTTTATATCATCATAACCTTCCTGCAGCTTTGCATGAATTTCCTCAGCGCTCATCAAATCGGAATTAATCGATTGCGGTACTTTCGGTAATGCTACAGCAAAGGGTATTCCACCAGTCAATGAAATCTGATTTAGATATATATCAATAGCCGTTGACATTGGTATTCCTAAACGTGTTAAAACATCTTCTGCACGTTGTTTAACAATAGGATTTACTCTTAAATTTAGTGTTGCAGTTTTTTCCATGGTATTCATCTCCTTATACATGCATCGTAACGCATTTGTCGTTACTTTTCAATTGTCAATTTTATACAGCAATCTCTATCTGGAAGCTACTCCAAAATATTTTATAAAAAATCGCTGACCTTTTCTAAATCATTTACATACACTACTACTAATTCTGCCCCAAGATTTTCTCATAAATAATTCGGTCGCTGTCTTTGAATACATTAAAGATAATCCGTTCCATAGAATCCTCATGAGCTTCTAAAAAATCGCGGACTGTTTCCCAGGCAATTTCTGCCGCCTTGTCATTGGGAAAATGAAACTCCCCTGTGGAAATACAGCAAAACGCAACGGATTTGATGTTGTTTTCCACACAGCACTTCAAAACACTTTCATAGCAGTTTCGCAAATCCTGACAAAGGGTATCATTCAGCCCGTCATAACAAATGGGTCCTACGGTATGAATCACATAATCACATGGAAGATTATATCCTTTCGTCAAGGTAGCTGTACCTGTAGGCTCTTCATAAGCCTTTCCATATTGAATCCGCCGATGATTCATGATGTGGTGACATTCTGCCCGAAGCTGCATCCCTGCCGCACTATGAATGGCATTATCGATACATCTGTGACAGGGAACAAAGCACCCCAGCATCCGGGAATTAGCAGCATTTACAATCGCACCCACCTTTAACCTTGTGATGTCCCCCTGCCAAAGTGAAACTTTATGCTCTTTTATGGTCGGAATATCTGACAAGGTCACAATCCCTTTCGCGTTCAGTTCATCCTGCAGGTAATCATCCTGCAGTGCTAATAATTCATCAGACAGTTCTCTTGGCATACGAATATTCATAAGAGAACGAATGGTATCTTTCTTTTCCGTCAGGCTGTACCCGGTTGTTTCCAGTTTTTTATATTCCCCAGAATCTTCCTTTAATTTATTTAAAAGAAGCTCCGTCTTTTCATTTCCATTCATATCAGACACACCTCCATATCCATCTTGTGAGGCCACTATAACACCCCCTTGATGCAATTTCAACAGTTACAATTAGAAGTGT
>JAIECC010000335.1 GCA_029068665.1 Lachnospiraceae bacterium | reverse complement strand
AAATAATGATTAACATACAAGAAGGAGAGATTGCAATATGAAAGCATATAAGGATATGAGCAAGGATGAACTCCTGTCATTGAAAGCGGCATTAGAGGAAGAGTATAAAACAGCAGAAGCAAAGGGGCTGTCTTTGAATATGGCACGAGGTAAGCCGGGTGCTTCACAGCTGGCAATTTCCATGCATATGCTGGATGCGGTCAACAGCACATCTGACATGAAGACTGTACTTGGCAATGATACCAGAAACTATGGAGATCTGGATGGAATCGGCGAGTGTAGAAAGTTTATGGCAGATATGATGGAAGTGAAGAAGGATAATGTGATTGTCTGTGGTAATTCCAGCTTAAACATCATGTACGATACAGTAGCCCGTTCTTTTGCTTTTGGTGTAAACGGCTCCACTCCATGGTGTAAGCTGGACAAGGTAAAGTTCCTGTGTCCGGTTCCGGGATATGATCGGCATTTTAAGATTACTGAAGTATTTGGAATTGAAATGATCAATATTCCGTTACATGAGGATGGACCGGATATGGATCAGGTGGAAGAGTACGTAAATAATGACCCGGCTGTAAAGGGAATCTGGTGTGTGCCGAAGTATTCCAATCCTACCGGTATTTCTTATTCCGATGAAGTAGTAAGGCGCTTTGCCAATCTGAAGCCGGCGGCTGAGGATTTCAGAATTTACTGGGACAATGCATATTGCATTCATCATTTATATGAGGATCAACAGGATGATATTCTGAATATTCTGGAGGAGTGTGAAAAGGCTGGCAATCCGGATATAGTTTATATATTTGCATCAACCTCTAAGATCAGCTTCCCGGGCTCCGGTATTTCGGCCATAGCTACTTCGTTAACGAATATGGAGTACATTATGAAGCACATGACTGTTCAGACCATTGGACATGACAAGATCAATCAGCTGCGTCATGTACGGTTTTTCAAGAATATAGATGGCTTGAAGGAGCACATGAAGAAGCATGGTGAATTGCTGCGTCCGAAGTTTGAAGCTGTTTTGAATATTTTAGAGGAAGAATTGACCGGTCTTGAAATCGGTACATGGATAAAGCCAAGAGGTGGATACTTCATTTCCTTTGATGCAATGCCGGGATGTGCAAAAGCGATTGTTGGAAAATGTAAAGATTTGGGAGTTGTATTGACCGGTGCAGGTGCAACCTATCCATATGGAAAGGACCCGAAGGATTCAAATATTCGACTTGCACCTACCTTTCCGACTCCGGAAGAGATGTTGGAGGCCACAAAGATTTTTGTGCTTTGTGTGAAGCTTGCCAGTGTAGAAAAGCTGTTAGAAGAATAATTAAAAAAATTGCTGGGAACAGCTTATAATGAAAATATTTGAGATGGACGTTTATAATCACGTAAAAAACAGCCGGAATCTGAAAAGATTCCGGCTGTTGGTGTTATTTATTATCCGTTGAGTTTATATTATGATAGGGTTTCGATTAGGCTTCCCGTTTCCACATGTAACAAGTAATATAAGGTTGAATAGTTGATGTAGATGTTTTACTGGCAGCACTGGTTGTTGCATTACTGGCGGCACTGGTTGTTGCGTTACTGGCAGCGCTTGTTGTACTATTACTGGCAGCATCAGTATTTCCCCCAAGTCCTGAACCTACAACATTAGTGGAACTGTCTGCCCCCCATGCGACTGCAGCTGATGCAGAATTGGTGGCAGTAAAAGTTCCCTTGGCCGCATTGCGAATACCCACATTCCCACCTGTATAACCGATTTTAGCATAGCCAGTTTCCAAGCTATGTACATGAGCCATAGTATGTGTATGAGCCATAGTATGCGTATGAGCCATGGTGTGCGTATGTGATATGTCAGTTGTCTTTGTTCCACCCGCTTTTTCAACTGTTTTAAAATCATTATCTGATGTGTCTATTCCAACCGGAACTCTTCCAGAGCCCCATTCAACCCAGGTGCCGCCAAATAAATCGCCTGGATTTGTGGAATTGACAGACATATAGATGGAACCTACCGGATAAATGATATTGACTAATTCATTGATTGCCTGAGTTACTACCTTATTTTCCACTGGATTTGTAGATTCTATAGACAATTCATCATCCACAGTTACTGAGGTGGTTGGTAGTGTAACTGTATGTTCACTGACTTCCGTTACATGGCCCATGGCGTCTACGGTTACATAAGGCACCTTAAATGTATCCCCGGCAGCCGGTGACTGGTCAGAAGCATCCCCATAAGAACCGACTGTGGCTCCGGAATCAGGATGCACATACACGGAAGCTTCGTCACCGTTGATTCGAATGGCTCCATTATTTGCTGACCATTCCACTTTCGTTGCATCGGTTCTGGCATGTTCTGACTGAGAGTGTTCATATGCTGTCTTACCTCTGTCTCCTCGGTAAGCGGTTGAAGACGTCTCGCCCAGAGCAAGGGTTTCGCTGATAACGATAAAGGAACTGCCGGACCAGCGGTAGGTTTTGTTTGTTTCCAAATCTACGTAGATTTTTCCCGCTTCGCCAGCTAGTTCTTCGGTATGCTCCGGATTGCTGTAAAAGATACCTTCTTCTAAATATCCTTCCATAACATCATCCACATAGCCGGGAAGCTGGGAGGAAGGCACAAGTCCGTTTTCATCCAGTTCCGCTACACCGCCGCTAACGCCTTTATCCGATGTTAGTACAAAATGATGCTGGCTTAATTTCCGCTGCAGGTCTGTAGTTGCATTGATACAATCGCTAGTAGCTGCAACGGAATTTGTAATGGCTTCAGCAGTATCATTCTGCCGTGTAGTCTCATTGGAATTTCGGATGTTTTCATTGGATTGTCTTGTTTCTTCGTTTCGGCAGCGAGTATCTTCTCCATTGATGCGAAGGGATTCATTGGTCTGCCGGTCTGCTTCTTTGGTCTGTCGGTCCTTTTCCTTTGCAATTCGAGTGCCTTCATTTGTCTGTCTGATTTCTTCATTTCCTTGTCGAAGCTCTTCTGCCTGAGTAACCTCAATCTGCAATTGCTCTGCCCGGATTAGTGTATGGGTTAATGCATTGAATTCATCAGAGCTTATTACATCATCCGGCTGAACAACGGATTCGGTAACCTTTAAGTATCCGGTAACGGTAGTCAGTACAACCGGAACTTCGGATAAATCATCAGAGACTTTTATTAATTGGATTTGAAAAGGTATCCGGTTCCCGGCACAGATGGTCATCTGATTGGTTAATGTCACCGTAAATTTGCCGTCTTCTATATCATAGTCATTGACAACGATGGTTCCATCCGGTTTCTTCATCTGAAAGGTAGCCTTGTACCCGGTGGTATCGAAGGGCTGACCGTCTTTGGTAATATGGAATACTACCTGTCTGCCTTCATCATATTGCTTGCTGTACATGTGTTCATATATTTGGATGTCCATAACATCAACTTTTATTTCCTGTATTTTAGTATTTACATTTTCCATAGGAGTCTCCTTTCTAGAAATAGGATATAATTATAATTTCTGATTTGATCCGCTTTCTAATTTAGATAACCGATATTCCAGGTCATCTAATCGTTTACACGATTTTTGCAAGACTTTGGTTATAAGTGCAATAAATTCCTGATAGCGAAGAGAGTATATGTATTCTCCTTCAATTTTCTCTTCAACAATTCGTTCCACTTCTTTTTCTTCACCAGTCTCAGAATCAAATATAGTTTCTTTAACAACCTTACTGTTTACTTTTGGGTCTTTACAGAATCCGGCGAAATCCAAAGAAGTTAAGCCTAATTCTGACATGGCTGCTTCAACATCCTGTGCAATAAAACCAATGTGAGTTCTGTCATGATTGGTGTTTTCACCTGTGTTTTTGTAAGTAAACGAACATGGAAGAAGTTTCATAAAAAGTTGGATAAATATATTGTTATCTTCTAAGTAATGTATATTTTCTTTTTTGTTTCTATCAGAAGTAATAATTACCGCATTTTCTAAATGTGCGGTTCTCCAAGGATGGTTAGATGTCCCTAATCTAGCGCCATTTGTACCAGATTCTGGATAAAATGACCATACGCTGTCTCTTACACCAAAATAAAATCCATAATTTTCTGCCGAAGAACGCAATAATATTGTCTGATTAGACCAATCAATCATTCCGCCATTATTAAAATGTATTGTGCCAGTCATAGTTCCACCACTCAATGGTAAATAACTATGACTATGATTACTTGCTGCTTTATTATTTAACTGTGTTTGTATTGCACTTGTAACACCATGAACATATCCAAGTTCTGTACTTGTTGTATCTACCACGGCAATCTTTCCGTTTTTATTTGAAACTAAAGCTCTGGATGCAGTCAAATTACTTGATGCAATAGTAGTAGCCGCTCCAGTGATAGTATTTTGCTTACTATTGATTGCCTGGGTAACTGCCTTATTTTCTATAGGATTTGTAGATTCCTCAGATAATTCATCATCCAGGATTATTGAAGTAGTTGGCAGTGTGACCGTATGCTCACTTACCTCTGTTACATGTCCTGTAGAGTCCAAAGTTACATAAGGCACTTTAAATGATTCTCCGGCAGCCGGTGACTGGTCGGAAGCATCTCCATAGGAACCGGCTGTTGCTCCGGAATCAGGATGGACATATACCGAGGTCTCATTGTCGTTTATTATAATGTTTCCATTATTTACGGATGGTTCCACTTTCGTAGCATCGGTTCTGGCATGCTCTGACTGAGAATGGTCGTATGCGGCTTTTCCCCTATCACCGCGGTAGGCAGTGGAAGACGTCTCTCCCAAAGCAAGGGTTTCGCTGATAACGATAAAGGCGCTGCCGGACCAGCGGTAGGTTTTGTTTGTTTCCAAATCCACGTAGATTTTCCCTGCTTCGCCAGCTAGTTCTTCGGTATGTTCCGGATTGCTATAAAAGATGCTGTCCTCCAAGTATCCTTCCAGAACATCATCCACATAGCCGGGAAGCTGGGAGGAAGGCACAAGTCCGTTTTCATCCAGCTCCGCTACACCGCCGTTAATGCCTTTATCTGAGGTTAGTACAAAATGATGTGCATCTAATTTCTGTTGCAGATCTGTGGATGCATTGATGCAATCGGTAGTGGCAGAAACGGACCTTGCAATTGCATCAGCAGTATTTGTCTGTCGTACCGTTTCATTGGAATTCCGGATGTTTTCATTGGACTGTCTTGTTTCTTCATTCCGGCAGCGGGTATCCTCTGCATTGATACGTACCATTTCATTGGTTTGTCTGTCAGCTTCTTCGGTCTGTCGGTTTTCTTCATTTGAGATTCGTATGTCTTCGCTATTCCGTCTGGTGTCTTCATTTTCTTGCCGAAGTGTTTCTGCCTGAGTGACTTCCATCTGTAGCTGCTCAACCTGAAGCATTGCATGGGTCAATGCATTGAATTCATCAGAACTTACTACATCATCGGGATCTATAACTGATTTAGCAACCTTTAAGTATCCGGTAACAGTAGTCAGTACAGTGGATGATAAGTCATCAAAGACTTTTATTAACTGGATTTGAAAAGGTATATGATTTCCTGCACAGATGGACATTTGGTTCGTTAGTGTTACCGTAAATTTACCGTCTTCTATATCATAATCATTGAAAACGACGGTTCCATCCGGTTTCTTCATCTGAAATGCAGCTTTATAGTCGGTGGTATCAAAGGGCTGTCCATCTTTCGTAATATGGAATACCACCTGTCTGCCTTCATCATATTGTTTTGCATACATATATTCATATGTTTTACTGTCGTTGAGGTCTAATGTGATTTCCTGCATAAGCAAACTCATTGATCGTTTCCCTCCTGTAATTCATTTATTTTACTCTTTAGAGATTGTATTTCTTTCTGCATTTCCTGTATTGCTCCAAAACACATAGCGATAGAAGAATAAGTATCAACCGTTTTCCGGTCTCTGGATACAAGCTCTTCCGGTGCGTCTTCTGCGATAAAGCCATACCTAAGTCTTGGAATGGTTTGCTTGTAATTTTGAATTCCTTTGATTTCGTCATCAAAGGCCTTGATTCTTGCTAAATATTCCGTTTCGTTTGGCTTTTTATCCTCTTCTTGTATTTGGGATATAAACTCGATATAGTTTTTCTTTCCCTGTACAATTTCTTCCAGTATATCTGATTTTTCAGAAATATCAGTTTTGTAGTTATACGAAACAACTTCTGTATTTAAGATAACAGACAGGCATTCTGCGGGATCCTT
>JAIECC010000334.1 GCA_029068665.1 Lachnospiraceae bacterium | reverse complement strand
GTATTAAAAGTCAATTATGGTAAAATGATTTTGTGTAATGACTTAAGATTTGTGTGATGGAAAGAGGTAAGGATTGCACAGATTTTATAGATATGTAACAAGCTGCATTCTGTTGATGATGCTGATATGCGGTCTGGCAGGATGTGAAAATAAAACGGATGCTTTCGTGCGTCTGGATACGGAAACCCCTATGATAGGGGAAGACAATACTGCAGTTACATTGGAATCAGCAGGAGAAGACCGGATATCAGAGACTCCTGTGGAGGAAGAGGTGTATGTGTTTGTCTGCGGACAGGTTCAGAATCCGGGTGTATACGGTATGCCTTCAGGAAGCCGGATTTGCGATGCTCTGGCTGCCGCCGGCGGCTGTCTGGAAACGGCAGATACCTGTGCTGTGAATCAGGCGGAACGGCTGCAGGATGGAGAGAAGATTTATATACCCGCAGTAGGAGAGGAACTGCCCGTATCAGAAGAAGAAAGGACAGCTTCCGATGGTCTTGTCCATTTGAACCGGGCGACCAAAGCAGAGTTAATGACGCTGCCGGGGATTGGGGAATCCAAGGCAGAACAGATTCTTGCATACAGGGAGGAACATGGAGGCTTTTCTACAGTGGAAGAATTAATGAACATTTCCGGAATTAAGGAGGGAGTGTTCCAAAGAATACAGGAATATATTACGGTTGAATGAGGTGGAAGAATGAAAAGAGTGCTGGTTGTGGATGATGAGAAATTAATCGTAAAGGGAATTAAGTTCAGTCTGGAGCAGGATGATATGCAGGTGGATTGTGCCTATGACGGGGAAGAAGCCTTACATCTGGCAAAGCAGACAGAATATGATATGGTATTGTTAGATATTATGCTGCCAAAGCTGACCGGTCTGGAGGTATGTCAGCAGATTCGTGAATTTTCCAATATGCCGATTATTATGCTGACCGCAAAGGGTGAGGATATGGATAAGATCTTAGGTCTGGAATATGGTGCGGATGATTATATTACGAAGCCGTTCAATATTTTAGAGGTGAAGGCACGTATAAAGGCAATTACCCGGCGAAATGGCAAGAAAGCGGCACCGGAGGAAGAGAAGGAACGTAAGATTTCCGTTGGTGATCTGAATCTGGATTGCGACAGCAGACGGGTGAACATTGCCGGTAAAGAGATTAATCTGACTGCAAAGGAATTTGATGTGCTGGAGCTTTTGGTATTCAATCCTAATAAGGTATATTCCAGAGAAGTATTGTTAAAGACTATCTGGGGCAGTGATTATCCCGGTGATGTCCGGACGGTTGATGTTCATATCCGCCGGCTGCGGGAAAAGATAGAGTCAAATCCTGGAGAACCGATGTATATTCATACGAAGTGGGGTGTTGGCTATTATTTCCAGGGATAAACCATTTGTAAGACAATTAAAAAGCTTTCAGTTTTCCATTTTTATTACATTTTTTCTGGCAACAATCGTTATAATTATATCCTGTGGTCAGGTATTTCAACGCTCTTATCATAATAGATCGCTTCAGAATAAAATTCTACAGGTACAGAGTCAGTGTAATATTTTAGCCAGTCAGGTATTGCTGAATGAATTTAAGATTTCCAGCACCACAGACAATCTGAATACGGAAATCGACCAGCTTGCCAATGTACTGGAGGGCAGGATTATCATTGTTGATTCAGAGTATAGGATTATTAAGGATACATATACCATCGAACAGAATAAGTATATGATGTCAAATGATGTTCACGATATTATGCTTGGCAAGATTCCCAATAAATATAAAATTATGAATCAGAATCAATATGTGGAAATTATGGTGCCCATTCTGGATTCTTCTGTTGTTACCACAGTGATTGATAGTAATACATCCTCCGGAAGAAGCTCAAATTCCTCTTCCTCTGAAACCAGACAGGTAAAGGGCGTGATTATCTGTATGGTTTCTATTCGTGATTTATTGGAAACGGATGCGTATATGCAGGCACAGGGACGGATTTGGTATGCCTTGTTTATTTTTATTGCCCTGCTGATTTCCTGGCTGATGGCCTTTTGGATTCCAAGACCGATTCGGAAGCTGAACACGAAATTAAAGCAGGTGTCAGAAGGACATTTAGATGAAATGATTGAGATGGAGGGCAGTACGGAAATAACGGATTTGACGGACACCTTTAATCAAATCTTAAGCAAACTTCAGCTATTGGAAAATTCCAGACAGGAATTTGTTTCCAATGTGTCTCATGAATTAAAGACACCGATTACTTCTATGAAGGTGCTGGCAGACTCCCTGCTGGTACAGGAGGATACTCCTGCAGAGATGTACCGGGAGTTTATGACGGATATTGCAGAAGAAATTGAACGGGAAAATAAAATTATTAACGACCTTTTGACGTTGGTCCGTTTGGATAAACAGTCCGTGGATTTGAATGTGGAAGCAGTAAGCATTAATGAACTGCTGGAGCTGTTATTAAAGCGTATTCGCCCCATTGCGGCAAAGCGGAACATTGAAATTATATTTGAAAGCATGCGGGATATAGTGGCAGAAATTGATGTGGTTAAGATGTCCCTGGCTTTTACGAATCTGATTGAAAATGCAGTAAAGTATAATAAGGATGACGGCTGGGTTCATGTGGTTCTGGATGCAGATCACAAGTTCTTTTATGTGAAAGTCTCGGATTCCGGTGTGGGGATTCCGGAGGATTGTCAGGAACGGGTCTTTGAACGATTCTATCGGGTGGATAAGGCCCGGTCCAGGGAAACCGGAGGCACCGGTCTGGGACTTGCCATTACCAGAAATGCAATTTTGATGCATAAGGGTGCAATTAATATCTATAGTGTACCGGAAGAAGGAACTACCTTTACCGTGCGGATACCGTTAACCTATATCAGTTAAAGGAAAGGAGGATGGCAATGAAAAAATGGATTAGTCTTTGTCTGTTTTTCAGCTTAATACTGGGATTGTTCGGCTGTTCAGATGCCGGAGCATCAGGAACTGCCACAACGGAAGTAGCAGAACTGCCGGAAAATACAATCTATCTGTATTATATTGACAGTGCATCCTATGAATTATCCTATGTGCCATATGTACTTGAAGAAACGGAATCCGAAAGTAAGGGGATTGAATCGATTCTGAATGTCATGTTTACAGAGATGCCGGATAACCAAACCAATCTGATTTCCGCTTCCATGCGGCTGCTTCGCAGTGCCTACCAGAAGGATACCAGTCTGGCACGGGTCATAGTAAATGTGGCAAATGAACTGAATGACCAGTATGTAGAGGTGCTGGCAAAGGCAGCAATTACAAAGACCTTATGCCAGTTGGATTATGTGGAGAATGTACAGTTTGAGATATATGATTCGTCTACAATCAGTGACCAGCAATCCACCATTGAAACCTATGATTCCATTTCCTTTGTGGATGCGGAGGTGGAAGGCGGTTTCCTTGAGACCGGAGTGATTACCCTGTATTTTGCCAACGAAAACGGTGATATGCTGCTGGAGTATGATAAGGCAGTGGAAATCAGTAATAATGTTTCTTTGGAGCAGCTGGTCATTGAATCTTTAATTACCGGTCCTTTGCGGGAGGGATATTATCCTACGATTCCCGAAGGAACCACTTTAAAAAAAATATCCATTAAGGACGGAGTATGTTATGTGGATTTATCCGTGGAATTTAATAATACACTGAATTCCTGTATGGATACCACAACGATTTATTCCGTTGTAAATTCTCTTTGTGAGCTGCCTACCATTAACCGGGTACAATTTCTGATTAATGGTGAAAAGCAGGAATTTTACCGGACAACCATTCCTTTTGATGGTATGTTTGAGTGGCAGCCGGATCTGATACAGGACCCGGAGGAGGAAAAAAGCAAGAATAAATAATCAGAAAGGAATTATATGAAGAAAAGGCCATTACTGTTTGGAGTCTTGGCTTTTGTAATTGGTGAGTGGACGGGATTTTATCCATACATGACAATGGGGCTTGGCATGGCTGGTGTTCTTTTTCTCCTATGGTATATCCGGAATAGGAGCAGGAAGAGACAGACCATGCCTTTTCCTGTGCTGTTCTGTGTGATCTGCTGTATTCTGGGGATGCTCAATGCCTGTCGATGCAGGATAGTAAACCCGTTGAAACAATATATGGAGGAAACAGAGCAGGAGACCATACGCTGCACGGTAGAAGGGAGAATTAAAAGAGTGGAATACCGGGCCGGTCAGCGGATTTTTATTGTTCGTACAGAACGAATGGAGCAGAAGGAATGGCAGTGGAATCAGCCCTGTACCATAAAGGTATATGAACAGCAGGTCCCTTATGCTTCCGGTGATGAGAGAGGAATTATGGAATATACCGGTGAACTCTGTGTAGGAAATCAGATTCGGTGTGAGATAAGCATAAAAGCCCCATCCCTGCCTACCAATCCCGGAGAGTTTAATGAAAAAGCTTATTATCAGGCTCGTGGAATTGATTTTTTAGGCTTTACGAATAGGATAGAGGTCATCAGAAAAACGGGTCATCCGGTTTTTCAGAAGCTGACAGAATGGCAGCAAGAAGCGCAGAACATGTTTGCTCAATGTATGTCAGAAGAACATGCAGGTATTATGAGTGCCATGGTTTTAGGAACCACCGGAGAACTGGATTCCGGCATCCGCAGGCTGTATCAAAGAAACGGCATTGCACATATTCAGGCAATATCCGCATTGCATATTTCAATTATCGGAGGTACTCTGTACCGGCTGCTGCGAAAGCTGGGAGTATCCTATTGGGGAGCAGGAATCCCGGTTATGGCGGTTCTTGTACTGTATGGATGGATGACCGGTTTTAGCGGTTCTACCCTTCGTGCCGTTATTATGTTTTGTCTGATGCTTACAGGGGATATACTGGGACGAACCTATGATATGCTGACGGCGGCAGGAATTGCCTGCCTGTGTATGCTGGTGGAGAATCCCTGGCGGATTGGAGATGCAGGCTTTCTTTTATCCTTTAGCGCTGTTTTAAGTCTTGGAATTGTAGTGCCGGTTCTACAGGAAGCGATGGAGCCTTTTCGAAGGGGCAGATTTCGCCGGTATCTGGCAGATGCTATATGCTCCAGTGTGGTACTGCAGGTTATGACCGGTCCTATTGTTGCATGGTTTTATTATGATATTCCGGTCTATGGGGTATTGCTGAACATGATTGTCATACCATTGATGACACCACTGGTAGCTTGTGGATGCTCTGCCGTACTTCTTTATCCTTTATTTCCACGGCTGAGCTCCGTACTACTTATGCCTTGTGGATGGATTCTGAATGTGTTCCGGTTTTTATGCCGGATGGCAGAAGCATTTCCCGGGGCATGCTGGCATACAGGAACTGTGTCTTTTTGGGATATAGGGATTTATTATGGCTGCTTATTTCTGATGTATATCTTATGGAAGCATGGAAAGAAAATACCGGCAGTTCTGATTGGGATGTTGTTTCTGGTCTGTATGCTGTTTCCGGGAAAAGGTCCATTGGTGATAACGATGCTGGATGTGGGACAGGGAGATGGTATTTTAATTGAAACACCGGATCACAGACATATTCTGATCGATGGAGGCAGCAGTTCCCGCTCGTTAGTTGGAGAATACATCCTGACGCCGGCGGCAAAGTATTATGGTGCCGGTTGTCTGGATTATGTATTTGTCAGTCATATGGATCAGGATCATGTAAATGGAATACAGGAACTGATTGCTTTGTCCAAGAAAGGAGGGGTTCCGATTCGATATCTGGTGGTGCCGGAGGCTGTAAAGGGTGAGGAAGAGTTTCAAACCTTGATTCGACAGGCTGAAGAGGCAGGAATTTCCGTTACTACCATGAATAGCGGAGAATTGCTTATGCTGGATTCCCTATCGATTACCTGTCTGTATCCGGTGGCTGGAGGAGAAAGCAGGACAAGTGTGGGTGAAGGCACAGGTAAATCAAAAAATGATAACTCTATGTTACTGTCTCTATCCTATGGTACCTTTGATATGTTATTTACCGGCGATTTGGAAGCGGAAGGAGAGGACTGTCTGCTAAGCGAGGAGAATATGCTGCTGCAGCAAAGCTATGACGTGCTGAAGGTGGGGCACCATGGTTCTGACACCTCCTCTACAATGGCATTTTTAGAACGATTGCAGCCGGACATTGCTTTGATTTCCTGTGGAAAACATAATTCCTATGGTCATCCTCATAAGGAAACTTTGGAGCGGTTAGAGGCAGTGGAAAGTCAGATTTTCTGTACAGTTCACACAGGTGCTATAGAAATCCGGACTGATGGAAGGAACATGGAATTTCATTTTTATAATGCAGATGATTCGGGATTGTGATATACTACAAAAGCAGTCAGAATAAATGATCAGGTGGCAGGTATGAAGACCCTTCGAGAGCATATAAAGAAAAATGAATTTAAGAATGTTTATTTGTTATATGGTGAAGAAGCTTATCTGCGTCACCAGTATCGGGATAAGTTGCGGGAATCCATATGTCCGGATGGGGATGAGATGAATATCAGCCGCTTTGAAGGCAAAGGAATCTCCGGAGTGGAGGTCAGTGACCTGGCCGAGACCTTACCATTCTTTGCTGACCGCCGGCTTATTATCATTGAAGAAAGCGGCTGGTTCAAGAATGGCTCTGACGGATTTGAAGAGAAATTAAAGCAGTTTCCGGATACCACCTATCTGATTTTTGTAGAAAGCGAAGTAGATAAGCGGGGAAAGCTCTTTAAGACGGTCAGTGCTCTGGGCTACGGGGCAGAGATGAAAACACCCAAGGAAAAAGAACTGCTATCTTGGATTACTATACAGTGTAATGCAGAGGGAAAGCAGATTACGGAAGCCGCCGCGCAGTATCTGGTGGAACAGGCAGGAACCAGTATGAACCTGCTGCAGATGGAATTAGAAAAGGTGTTCTCTTATGTAATTGATCAGGATGCAATTACATTGGAAGCCGTACAGGAGATTTGCAGTAATCAGGCGGAAAATCAGATGTTTGAAATGCTGGATGCCATTGGAAATCAAAATCGGGAAAAAGCATTACGACTGTACCATGATTTACTGACACTGCGGGAGCCGGCAATGCGGATTCTCTTTTTGTTGACCCGGCAGATTCATATTTTATTACAGGTCAGTGAAATGACCCGGTTACAAATGGATAATGGCAGTATTGCATCAAAGGCAGGGATCCCACCCTTTACGGTTGGAAAGTATAAAAGTCAGGTTGGACATTTTTCCTATTCACAATTATTAGGTATGCTGGAGGAATGTCAGGAGGTTGATGCCGGCATCAAGCGGGGAATCTATCAGGATGTCATTGGTGTAGAGCTTTTAATTGTAGGGTTTTCTTCCCGGAATTCCCTATGATCAGAGATAAATTATGTTCTGCAGGGTTAACTTGCCTGTAGATATAAGAATATACAAAATAAGGTTAATGAGTAAGTTGGAGGTAACAAATGGGCGGATTTTTTGGCGTAGCAGCGAAAGAAGATTGTGTGTTTGATTTATTCTTTGGAACGGATTATCATTCTCACTTAGGAACCAGACGGGCAGGAATGGCTGTGTATGGCAATGACGGTTTTGATAAGGCCATTCATCAGATTGAAAATGCACCGTTTCGGACTAAGTTTGAAAAGGAAGCCAATACCATGCATGGACATATGGGCATTGGCTGTATTTCAGATTATGAGGCACAGCCGATTCTGGTACGTTCCCATCATGGCTCCTTTGCCATTACTACAATCGGAAAGATTAATAATGCAGAAGAAATCATTGATATGATTCTGAAGAATAAGACTCATTTTTTTGAAATGACCAATGGAGAGATTAATGCAACGGAATTAGTGGCAGCAATCATTAATCAGAAGGAGAACTTCATAGAAGGAATACAATATGCCCAGGAGATTATTGAAGGATCTATGTCTATGCTGATTCTCACTCCCAAGGGAATCTATTGTGCCCGGGATAAATATGGACGGACTCCTATTACCATTGGTAAAAAACCAGATGCATTTTGTGCCGCTTTTGAGAGCTTTGCATGTCTGAATTTAGGTTATACCCCGGAACGGGAATTAGGACCGGGAGAAATTGTGGTTATGGATGCAGCGGGAGTGAAAACGCTGGTCCAACCGGGCAAGGAAATGAAAATCTGTACCTTTTTGTGGATTTACTACGGATATCCGCCGTCAGTCTATGAGGGTGTCAGTGTGGAAGAAATGCGTTACCGCTGCGGTCAGTTATTGGCAAAGAGGGATCATGTGAAGCCGGATATTGTGGCAGGGGTGCCGGATTCCGGAACAGCTCATGCCATCGGATATGCCAATGAATCCGGTGTTCCGTTTTCCAGACCATTTATTAAATATACCCCGACCTGGCCAAGATCCTTTATGCCGACCATGCAGAGCAAGCGGGATTTGATTGCAAAGATGAAGCTGATTCCGGTAGAACAGTTGATTCAGGGCAAGAGTCTGCTTTTAATTGATGATTCGATTGTAAGAGGCACCCAGCTTCGGGAAACAACGGAATTTTTATACGAAAGTGGTGCAAAGGAGGTACATATCCGTCCTGCATGTCCGCCATTGATTTTTGGTTGTAAGTATCTGAACTTCTCCCGCTCAAAATCAGAAATGGAATTGATTACACGGGTTGTCATTAACGAGCTGGAAGGCGGAGAGGTTACGGATGAGGTACTGCGGGAGTATGCCGATTATAACTCTGAAAAATATGAGAAAATGGTGGAGCGGATTTGTGAAAAGCTGAACTTTACATCCCTGCGGTTTCATCGTCTGGATGATATGATTGAAGCAGTGGGCATTGACCCTTGTAAGCTCTGCACCTACTGTTGGAGTGGAAAAGAATAGGAACACAGAAAACAAAATAGAAGCAGAGAGCAAAAAAATACCGTTCGCATTACACGAACGGTATTTCTTTGGGTTAATATAAATACAATTATTATAAATCGCTTAAGCCATTTTGTTAACAGCGGCGGCCATACGGGATACCTTTCTGGAAACGGTATTCTTATGATATACACCCTTGGAACAAGCCTTGCTTAACTCAGAAGTAGCGGTTACTAATAAGCTTTTTGCTAATTCCTTGTCACCAGCAGCTATGGCAGCCTCAAGCTTCTTGATGACAGTTTTAACCTTCGACTTAATCATCTTATTTCTTAATGTCTTGGTCTCAATAACCTTAATTCTCTTCTTTGCAGATTTGATATTAGCCAAATCCTACACCTCCATACCTATTATTATTCATCTACAGTTTGTTATTATTCTTTTGCAGCTTACATTAAAACCGGGCAC
>JAIECC010000333.1 GCA_029068665.1 Lachnospiraceae bacterium | reverse complement strand
CTCACAGAAGTTATCAGCCTTGCCAAAACGGAAGATACGATTCTCCGGAATACCGATTTTCTTATGCCAGATTTCAAAGGCTTCATCATCATCCTGATAAATGGATGGATACAGACGGTCTGCATCAATGCCTACTACCTGTGTCAAAAACTCCCAGGACCAGGCAATCGCCTCATTCTTAAAATAATCTCCAAAGGAGAAGTTTCCCAGCATTTCAAAAAAGGTTCCATGTCTTGCTGTTTTTCCTACATTTTCAATATCACCGGTACGAATACACTTCTGACAGGTGGTAACCCGTCTCTTCGGTGGTATCTCCTGTCCGGTAAAGTACGGCTTCAGCGGTGCCATACCGGAATTAATCAACAGCAAGCTGTTATCATTATGGGGAATCAAAGAAAAACTTTTCATCTTCAAATGATCTTTTCCTTCAAAAAATTCCAGAAACATTTTTCTTAATTCATTTACGCCATAGCTCTTCACGTTCTCATCCTCCTGCTACAAGGCTACCGCTGCTTACTGTTCCGAAGCGGTATTCTGATTTTCTTTCTTTTTTATAACTGCTTTTCGTATACCCACACCTGCAAAAATTGCGGCAACAATGATTGCTCCTAATACAACTGCCTTCACGGAATACTGTACCAGTTCTGTTGCAAATAAATCCCATCCTGTCATAATAATCATTCCTCCTTTTTCTTAACGGCGTTCTGCCAGTTCTCTTGTAATATCTTCCCAGGTTAATCCCCGTTCTACCATCAGTACCATAACATGATACAAAAAATCCGAGATTTCGTACTTCAATTCCTCCGCATCCGGATTCTTCGCGGCAATGACAATTTCCGTTGCCTCTTCTCCTACCTTTTTCAGAATCTTATCGATTCCCTTGTCAAATAAATAATTGGTATAAGAGCCTTCCTTTGGATTCCGCTTTCGCTCTGCAATGACTTCATAATCCTCTTTCAATATGGTTAACGGATTCTCGTCTTTATAATCCTTTTTCACTAAATCCTGAAAGAAGCAGGAATAGCTTCCTGTATGACAGGCAGCACCTACCTGTTCTACCTTGGCAAGAATCGTGTCATTGTCACAATCCAGACTTAAAGACTTCACATACTGGTAATGACCGGAGGTTTCTCCCTTCAGCCATAGCTCCTGCCGACTGCGGCTGTAATAAGTCATCTGTCCGGTTTCGATGGTTTTATTATAAGACGCTTCATTCATATATGCCACCATCAAAACCGCATTGGTCTTATAATCCTGTACCACCACCGGAATCAGACCATCGCTGTTCAGCTTAAACTCCGAAAATGGAATGGCAGAGGTAAAGGTATTCACCGCTAATCCCATGTCCCGAAATGTCTGCTTGAATTCCTTGGCACGTAATCCATTCTCTGCAGAAAGAAGCAGCCCTCCCGGCTGGACAGCCTTGAGCACTTCTCCTAAAGCTGCGGTATCCATGTCTTCTTCCTCTACAGGAATGATAACAGGGAGCTCACTGGTCTTACAGATATGCTGTACCAGCTCCTGATTGTCTAAAAGGCTGGTATTGGCCGCCAGATAGACCTGGCCATATTCATATTCCTTCAGCTGCTGAAGCTCCGTATCAAAATCCGGGGCTTCCACAAGCGTATCAATCGGCATTATGGCAGATACTTTTTCTGCTCCAAACCGTCCCAGTACCTCTTTTATGACCTCTTCCTTTTCTGTCATAAGACCAACGGAAGCGGCTCCGGCATAGAGTACCTTTTTTACATCCTCAAATCGCTCCGGTGCCAGTCTCACACTCATGGGAACATCTATGGTTCTTGTAATCTCCTTGATTGTCTCCAGATCCGATTCCCTTTTATACTCGAAATGCAGCTCATCCACACCGGCATGTGCCAGCTCCACTGCACTTTCCAGGGCTTTGGCCGGATCAATCCAGGCTATCAGCTTTATATAATCCATCCCTACCTCCTTATATGCTGCCTTTGGTGGACAACACATCATTGATTCTGATATCATAGGAAGATGCCTCATCCAGGGCTTTTGCAAATGCCTTAAAGGTAGCTTCTATAATATGGTGATTATTACTGCCATGGATCTGCTTCAAATGCAGGTTCATACCGGCAGCATAGGAAATGGCGTAGAAAAATTCCCGCACCATCTCTGTATCAAAGTATCCCACCTGGTCCACTGTAAACGTCTCATCAAAGACCAGATAAGGCCGTCCGCTTAAATCAATGGCACAAAGCACCAGGGTTTCATCCATAGGCAGAAAAATGGAGCCATACCGTTTGATTCCCTTCTTATCACCCAATGCCTTCCGAATCGCCATTCCCAGTGCGATACCGGTATCTTCAATGGTATGGTGGGAATCCACATATAAATCTCCCTTTACGGAAACATTTAAATCAAACAAGCCATGCTTTGCAAAGCTGTTCAACATATGGTCCAGAAATCCAATTCCGGTGTCAATGGTAGCTTCTCCGGTTCCGTCCATATTCAATTCAATCTTAATCTCTGTTTCACTGGTCTTACGGCTGACCGTAGACTTTCGATTTGCCATAATCGTCCTCCCTTTGTTATCCCTCAAACTTATTTCTCGAATCTTACACGAATGGAATTGGCATGAGCCGTCAACTGTTCTGCCTCAGCAAATGCAATTATATCCTTATGGATTGGCTCCAATGCCTCCTTGGAATAGTAAATAATACTGGATTTTTTAATAAAATCATCTACACTCAGAGGTGAGAAAAACTTGGCGGTTCCATTGGTTGGCAATACATGATTGGGGCCGGCAAAGTAATCTCCTAAAGGTTCTGAGCTGTATTCTCCAAGGAAAATAGCTCCTGCATTCTGTACCTTGGTCATAACTTCAAATGGATTCTTTGTCACAATCTCCAAATGCTCGGAAGCAATCTGATTCACTGCATTCAGCGCATCTTCCATATTCTCTGCTACTAAGATATAACCAAAGTTCTCTAAGGATTTGGTAATAATATCTTTCCGTGACAACTGTTCCACAAACCGGTCAACCTCCACGGAAACCTGCTGCGCCAGGGCTTCACTGGTGGTCACCAAAATGGCACTTGCCAGCTCATCATGCTCTGCCTGGGATAATAAATCCGCTGCCACATATCGGGGATTGGCTGTTTCATCTGCCAGAACCAGAATCTCACTTGGTCCTGCGATGGAATCAATACCTACAAATCCGTTTACTGCTTTTTTTGCCAAAGCGACAAAGATATTTCCGGGACCCACGATCTTATCCACTGCCGGAATGGTCTGGGTTCCATATGCCATAGCAGCAATTGCCTGGGCACCGCCAATCTTATAAATCCTGTCCACTCCTGCTTCACAGGCAGCCACCAAGGTAGTGGCACATACCTTTCCTTCAGCATTACATGGTGTCGTCATAATAATACTTCCTACTCCCGCCACCTTTGCCGGTACAATATTCATCAGTACTGAAGATGGGTAGACCGCTTTTCCACCCGGCACATATACTCCTACCCGGCTCAATGCCGTAATCTTTTGTCCTAATATCGTTCCATCCGGCTTGGAGTCAAACCAGCTGTACTGCTTCTGCTTTTCATGATATTCCCGGATATTTACCAGAGACTTTCGGATCACCTCTAATAATTCCGGCGAAATCTCCTGATAAGCGGCATCAATTTCCTTCTGCGTGACAAGAAGGGTATCCGCAGTCAGTCGGGCATGATCGAACTTCTCTGTATAAGCCAGAACCGCCTGGTCACCATTCTTCGCCACATCATCTACGATGCCCTGAACTGTTTCCACGTAAGAACCATAATGATTGGGACTCCGCTTTAACAAATCACTTAATATATTTTTCTTTGTTTCTTCCGTTAATCTTACCTGACGCATACTATGCTTCCTCCTTATCGGATGCCTTTGTAATCAGTTCATTTAAGTTATTCAGCAACTCCCGGATACGGGTATGCTCCATTTTCAAGCTTACCTGATTCACTACGATTCTGGCTGATAAATCACAGATTTCCTCTATAACCTCCAGACCATTTTCCCGCAGGGTCGTCCCGGTCTCTACAATATCCACGATTACCTCTGACAAGCCTACAATCGGTGCCAGTTCTACAGAACCGTTCAGCTTCACAATCTCTACCGTCTGATTTTTCTGATTCTGAAAATAATCCTTTGCGATATTGGGATATTTGGTAGCCACGCGAATAATCTCATTTCGCTGCAGCCGCTCTCTGGCAGATGCAGGACCACATACACACATCCGGCACTTTCCCAGATTCAAATCCATTACTTCGTATAAATTTCTTCCTTCCTCCAATATGGTATCTCTTCCTACCACGCCGATATCCGCCGCTCCATATTCTACATAAGTCGGTACATCGGAAGCTTTGGAAAGAAAGAATTTTACCTTTAATTCCTCATTGACAAACAAAAGCTTTCGGGTGTCCGGGTCTTTCATCTCTTCACAGGTAATCCCCACCTGCTCCAACAACCCTAAGGTCTGCTTTGCCAAACGCCCTTTTGCCAGGGCAAATGTTAAATATCTCATGCTTTTATCCTCTATTTAATGTTCTACTGGTTTCCCTGCCGTCTTCACTGATATAGATCAAAGTCTCAAAATGTTCCTTTTCTGCATAAACCTCATAATCCTCCAAGGTCTTTTTTGCCGACATTCGGATTAATTCCACCTTTTTGCCACTCCGCCGCATCTGACAGCCCAGTTCGATTGCCTTCTGCTGCCATTCCTGATGATACAGAATCACAGCCTCTTTTTCTTCAATAACAACCGGTATATTCTGTCGGTCAATGGCCTTCATCAGCTCGTCTATAACAAAGGCAAACCCAATAGCCGGCGCATCCTTGCCAAACTGCTTCAGCAGGGCATTGTATCGCCCGCCCCGGACCACTGCATCACCGGTTCCATAGGTATACCCCTTAAACAGGATTCCGGTATAGTATTTATAATCACTTACCATACTCAGATCAAACCCCACATGCTCTTCGCAATGATAATAGGACAAGGCATGATATACCTTCTCTAACCGGCTGATTGCTGTCTGGGAACGCTGATTCTGAACCAGTTCCCTGGCACGCTCCAGCATCTCCGGTCCGCCAAACAGCTGATCAAAGGAGGTCAGAATCTGCTTCATATGTCCGGAAATCTCCAGGTGTTTCACATATTCCTGCAATCCGAAAAAGTTCTTGTTCATGATGTATTCCCGAATGGCAATCTCCTGCTCCTCATCCAGACCGGCTTCCTCAATGATTCCCTTGAAAAATTCCACCTCGCCTACTTCTATCTGAAATTCCTGTATGCCTGCTGCCTGAAAACAGTCTACGACGGTTGCAAGCAGCTCCGCATCAGCGGCTGAACTGTCATCATTAACCAGCTCCACACCAAGCTGGGTGACTTCACAAAGCTTTCCCTGATGGCTTACTTTATTACTATAGGTATTCCCCTCATAGCATAATCGAATGGGAAGTTCTTCATTTTCATAATATTTTGCAACAAAGCGTGCAATACTTGGGGTAATATCCGGCCGAAGCACCAGAGTGTTATTCTCCCGGTCAAATAGCTTGAACATCTCATTCGAAGGTGCAGAACCCTTGTCTTTACTGAAAATATCGAAATATTCAAAGGTTGGTGTCTGAATATCGTGATAACTGTATAACTCTAACACATGATGAAGCTCTCTCATTACCTTCCGTTTTCTCTTGTACTCATTGTCATAAATGTCACGTACCCCGTCCGGCGTATGTAATAACTTCTCTTTCATCTGTGTTCTCCTTGTAATTGATACTGTGTTCGTACTCATACGTCTATTCTATCAAATATTCATTATAGCATATTTTTTTGCATATGCAAGCATGACAAGGTACTTGATTATCTGAAAAACACCCGTTCCACCATGCCGTATGGATTGTGCAGAATCACGCAAAAATACCCGGAATGACTTCACTCCGGGTATCTCTTCTTTCAAAACTCCATCATAGGTCTTGGAATTCTCAAATTATCCATTCGAGTATAGGGTCCTTTATTACCCTCGAATGATATAATCAAATACATCAATATTCTGAAATCCCATATCCTGCAGTTGATGCACGGTAGCAGAAACATCCTCTTCACTGGTATACTCCGGTATACGGGGTACCCGGACCTTGCATTTCTCCTGCATCCCCTGTTGTACAATGTACGCCATATTCTCAAGCACCGGTTCATTGGAATGCCCGGTATACTTCCGGTAAATTTCAGAATTTAATGTTTTTACATCAATAATAAACTGGTGTATGGGTTCCAGCAAAGGCTCCAGCAGCCCCTTCTCTACACAGAGGGAGGTTTCCAGATTAATATTCACATGCTCCGGCAGAATGGTGATTAATTCTTCAATTGCTCTGGCATGTAACAGGGATTCACCACCTCCAAAGGTGATGCCTCCGTTGGTCGCTACAAAGTAACAGTAATCCTGCATCAAAATATCCAGCAGTGCTTCCTTCGTATATTCCTTCCATGGCTTATTATGCAGTATATCTTTGTTTATACAATATTCACATTCTAAGGGACAGCCATGTAATGCAACCAGAGTGGTAACCCCTTCGCCATCTGTAGTCAGCCGATGGCGGTTGACAGACTGAACTTTAAAATTCATACCCAGACTCCTTATCACTCCGCAACCGGCTTCGCTTCACTTCCCTGCTCATCTTCCGGCAGGATTACATCTTCCAGTCCTCCGTCGATTTCTTCCGGAGGAACATATTCTACCTCACCGGCCAGTACTTCCTCTGTTGTAGCAGGATGGAAAATAGGAATGCCCTCTGTTTCCATGACACAGCCGGTCAGTCCTACTGTCATGGTTACCACACCTGCTGCTAACGCAGTCTTTTTCAGAATTGCCTGATTTAACTGCTGTTCCTCCTGTTTACACTTGGGACAGGTACCGGAGCAGGGACCTTCATAGGTGCATTCCCGCTGATGCAGATCGATATGTAAGGTATCTGCCATTCTTTTTCGGATTTGCTTTAATTTTCTACATTTTTCCTTATTCAGATCCATATATATTCCCTTTCCAAACCGTAATGAACCAGCTGATTTATTCACCCTCAGTCGGTTCTACCATAACGATGTCCCCTTCCAGTTCATAGAATTCTTCCGTAGTTCCAGTTTCCTCCGTACCTTCAATTTCCGTTCCTTCAATTTCTGTTCCTGTTTCCTGTTCCGGCTCCTCCGTATTCCTCTCCGGTGCCTGTAACGTAGAAGGAGGCTGCTCCGGCATCCTGTCCAGTTCCTCTACCGTAGAAGGAATCATCACTGTCTCACCTTCCAAGGGCGGCTGACCCATCTGGGTACAGCCGGTCAGTCCCACCGTTACGGCAACCGTACCGGCAGCCAGGGCAGACTTTGCCAATATAGCACGATTTAGCTGCTGCTCCTCCTGTTTACATTTGGGACAGGTACCGGAGCAGGCGCCTTCATAGGTACATTCCCGCTGATGCAGATCAATATCTAATGCATCTGCCAGTTTTTTTCGTATCTTTTTTAATGTCTTACATTTTTCCTTGTTAATATCCATGCTGTTTCCTCCTGATATCTGCAATTAACAACCCTGCAGCAAGCTGACAGGGTATTTGACTCTCGCAGCACCCACTAAATGGATGCTTATATCTATATAGTGTGAGAAAACAGGAAAACTGTTGCAGTAAATTTTATTCTCTCCTCATCAAATCCCTGCTTAAGGGCTCCAGATAATGCACCAGAATCCCTCCCTTTGCCCGGATAAAGTTTTCTTTTTTCAATTCCCCATACTTAAAATTCTTTGGGTGTCCTTCCTTTATCCGTTCCACATATCCCTTTAATTCCTGAAAAGGCATATAATATAACTCATTCCGGGTGGTGAAGAAAATAACCAGAAAACTGATGCCCTGCTGGGCTTCAAATGCCTCCATGAACCGGTACTGGTGCTCATGAATATTCTGCATGGAAAAGGTGTCTGTAGTACATTCCTTTGCATCAAAGCAGACCGGCACTCCCTGTACCACACCAATGTAGTCCACCGTAGAATCCTTTTCAAAGTACGCCAGGGTAATCTGGCTGCTTTCTTTATCGATTTTAATGGGTTTAATGGGGGTCGGTATCTTCTGTACCAGCGCAAGTCCCTTTTCCCGATACATCTCGTTGGAGATGTTAATCAGATCCTCCAAAGTGGAACCCCGCAATCCCCGACTATTCCATGTTGCCATTGTCTAAACCTTCCATTCTTTCTTTTCCCCATAGCAGTTCCAATGCAGCTTTGCACTTTCCGGGCAAGGGAGCCTTCCATTCTTTTTGAGAAAGAGCTTCCAGTTCTCCGGTCATCTGAGGAAATACCACCCGGTAAGCATGTAAGAATTGATTCTGGATTCCAAACCGGTTCCGGAATTCCCGATTCTTCTCCCGGTCTCCGTATTTTGCATCTCCCAATACCGGATGCCCCAGATACGCCAGATGAGCCCGGATCTGATGGGATTTACCCGTAATCAACTTTACCTCCAGCAAAGTATATTCTTCATTCCACTGTATAGGCTTATAATGAGTTTCAATCTGCACGCCCTCCGGTATGGGCTGCCTGGATACCCTTACCCGGTTAGCGGCTGTATCCTTCTGTAAATATGCCGTCACCTCCATTGAATCCGTCATCTTCCCGGAAACCAGTGTCAAATAATACTTTCCCAGACTCCGTTCCTTTAGCATACGGGATAATTCCCGGCTGCCCTGCAAGGAAATCCCTGCCAGAACAATACCGCTGGTATTCCGGTCCAGCCGGTTACAGACGGAAGGTGTAAAGGTACTCAGTTGTTCCCGATTCAGAGTTCCCTGCTCCAGCAAGTATCGAAGCATCTGTTCATTTATGGAATCATCCTCTGGCTTTGCTTTCTGGGATAAGACCCCTGCCGGCTTATTCAATATCATAATGTCATCATCCTGATACAGGATAACTCGCGGAAATAAAGAATTGGAACTTCCTTTCTTCTCCATCGATTGACTCAATGGCGGCTTCTCCATAAATGCCTTATCCCGGTGAAACTTATCAAAGGTCTCATCGGACAGATAAATCTGCACCTGGTCTCCTGTCTGAAGGACTTCCTTTCCTTCTGCCCGTATCTGATTCAGTTTTATATTATTTTTTCGAAGCATATTATAAATGAAGTAGGACGGTG
>JAIECC010000332.1 GCA_029068665.1 Lachnospiraceae bacterium | reverse complement strand
AAGTATTACTGCAGCCAGTGAAAATGAGGTAACAACCTTTCAGATTACCCTGCCCAACGAATAGTTAAAAAATATCACGGGTATCTCAATCATTTCTTAGGAAATCATAAACAGAATATTAAATAACGAAAAGCTTCTGTCTGATAGCATGATTATCAGACAGAAGCTTTTTTAAATTTCGTTGGAATACAGGAGGTAATAGATATGGCAAAATATTTTTATGAAGGGAATCTAAACGAACCAATTAATTATCGAAAAAAAGGCAGTATTGAATATTATATCCGGGGGACGATTCAGGTAGATGGACGTATCTATGAACGTTACGGCATTAAGACCCATTTTATCCAGGTGGGTGAAGATTATATCGAGTTAATGAACCGCTATGTTCTTCCTTTTATAGAGGAAGGGGACATCGTAAGTACCAGTGAAAAGGTTATTTCCATGTGTCAGTCGAATGTAGTGTTTATGAAGGACATGAAGCTGTCCTGGCTGACGAAGCTGATGAGCCGGTTTGGAACGGAAACGGAAAGCGGCATAGGCATTACAGAGCCCTATAAGCTTCAGTTAATGATTGATATGAATGGGATGGGCCGGGTATTGTATGCAGGTGCTGCCGGAGCGTTCGGAAAGCTGATTGGCCGGCAGGGAGTATTTTATGAAATCCTGGGAGAGGAGGCTGCCGGTATTGACGGTTTTTACAACCATTCTGCTTTTGAAGCATATCATACCATGGCAACCTTGAATCCCAGTGAACCGGATAAGGTCTGCAATGAAATCCTTGAGAAATGCCATATCCCCCTTATGATCGTGGATGCCAATGACATCAATGTCAATATCCTTGGGAAGGCAAATGTCTTAAATAGCATATCGGATGAAACTCTGGCAGCGCTTATATACGATAATCCTGCCGGTCAGGATGATGAATGTACACCATTTATTATCATACGGGACATTACCGGGAAAAAGCCGGAGCCTTATACACCGAAAAAGCCCATTGTTCAGGCAGCAGCTTGCTGAAAATCAGAAGATATCAATAGTCATCAATACAGATTCGGTCCCCCAGTCGTTCCCGTTTCACATAAGCAGTCTGGTTACTTCTGGTTCCCAGTCCCCACTTAATCAGCGAAAGGCACCGATTCTCGAGTTCGATGCAGGTAATGCCGCCGGGAGAAACGCAGCTGCCGGTATTAAAATAGGGTGACTCCTTTGTGCCAACCATTGGGTGATGGGTGTGACCGGTGATAAGAAGCCGGTTATGCTCTCGTGCCCAGTTTGTCAGATGTTCTTCTGATTTTTTCTTTTTAGTATTGTTCTTTGCAGCACTGGTAGGATCCGGAATGCCCAAGTTCTCCAAAGGCTTCCATACATATCGGACCAGAAAGCGGGAAAGAGGCCAAAGGGTGCTGTTCAAAATGTCCGATTGATGACCATGGGTGAGGTAGATATCCTTTTTGCCTTCACAATCCTCAAGAATGATTCCGGGATAAAAGTAAATATTGGGAAATAAGGGTCTGTGGCACATAGCATGGCAGCAGTAGTAAAGCTCACAATGCTTATGGGAGAACCGGCTCTGCTTTTTGACAATATCATGATTTCCATATACGGAATAGAACCTGTTTTCCTGGAAATATTGAGACATGATTTGAAAGGTTTCCGGATGCGTGCTTTTTATGGCCTCCAGAGACCGGTTTTCCCACAGTTCATCACCATCTCCCAGTTCAATATACGTGAACCTTCTGGGAAAGTAATACTGCAGGGCTGCCAGATATATAAATTCATTTTTAAGAAAGTTATCTCCCGCAGTACCTGTACCCCGATGGCAGTCACTGAAAATCACATATTTAGAGGTCTTGGTAAGGGGAAGCCGGCAGGCTTCCTCAAATGCTTTTGATATACGGGTATGATAGCTCATTTGCAGTTCCTCTTCTTTTTATGAAAGTGTTGTCTGCGGTTTCTTTTCAGACAAAGCATGCGGCGAAAAAGAACCGGCAGAAAAAAGTAGAGATATAATATGCGGTCCAAAGTGCAGGTAAATGGACGGGTAATCCATTGAAACAGCTTGCAGAAGATACGATTGTGCCATTGAGCCAGCCGTGTAAACCAGCATGAAACCAGCCGGGGCTGCCAGGTATGGGGAAGAGAAAAGCTAAGGGATACCGTCAGTCTGCAAATGCAGAACTCACAGTTTGAATATCCTGTACGACCGAGACTTTCTACAAAGGCCTGCAGCATAGCTTCATTGGGAAAGGTAATGGAGATATCCATTACAAGGTCTTCCGGTTCACAGAAGCTTCCAATGCGAAAGCCGGTGAGCCACCAGTGTTCCTGATGAATATAAAACATGGACTGTCCTTTGAAATTCATTTCCATGGACATAGGCAGTAATTCACACCCGGATACACCCTGGAACAAAGTGCGGTCGTATTGCTCCGGCGGCACCAGGGTATCTGCTTTATAAATGCCGATTTCACCTCCCAGACTAATTCCGTATTGTCCCTTCCAGAATTCGATCATCCAGGTCTGGTTGTTATAATCAAAATAAATTGGTTCACAATCCAATACCATATTGAATTTAGAAGCGGATTTGTCATAAAGTCTGCAATAACCAAAGTCTTTTTGCCAGGCATCCATGGTGGATGTCATGATATCTTCTTCCGGAACGTAGAAGAACCCAAAGGGTTCCACTAAATCATTTAGCAGGCATAGCTTTTTACAGAAGTCCATACAACGGACTTTGCGAATAATCCATTTTCTGCGGAAAAAATGAATGAAATAAAATATGATACAAATAACGAAAAAGAGACTAATTCCTATATAC
>JAIECC010000331.1 GCA_029068665.1 Lachnospiraceae bacterium | reverse complement strand
ATTCAGTATAAACATCTAACATTCGGATATCATCTACGGAACAGGGAATCGGTCTGGATCGATTGGAGTATAAATTAGATGGCAATGCGCAGACACCAATATCAAAGGTTACAGCAACTGATAATGGCGGGTATTTTGAATTCCCTTATACCATCGACAATCGATGTGATACTATCACCTATTCTGTTGTGGATAAAATGGGAAATACTTCAGGCTCCATGAGCTTGGATGTATCCGGCATACGATTTGATCTGGTTCTTCCAGGTGCAGACATTATATATAAAGATGCATCCGGTAATGTGCTTACGGATCCTTCCCAGTGGCAGACCGGTAAGGTGACCATGGAGATAACCCCTTGGGATGGAGAAGCACCCGATGGACAAGAGCAATCCGGTTTCTCGTCTCTTTTGGTAAAGGAAAGAGAGTCTGTACTATCCGGAACAGAGGATTCCGGAACCTATATATTTGAATTTGAAGAAGACGGAAGTCATGCCATAACAATAGAAGTAAAAGATGCAGCGGGGAATTATAAGATATATACTCCGATTATTAATATTGACCGGGCGGGACCAAGTGAGCAGGGCGTAGTGTTCAATGATTCATCGTCCCAGTCTTCTTTTGGAAATGATTTTGTGATAAAAGCACAGGCGAATTCCGTTTCAGGGATAAAGGAAATGATATTTACCTTTTATGATTTGGAGAAGAAGCCTTGCGGAACACCGGTGCTGGTAACTTCCATATCCCACAATATAGGTTCCTGCCTGTATTCTCAAAGCGGATTGGAGAATTTCCAGGGATATGTTCAAGTGACCTATGTAGATAATGCTAACCGGGGGCTTCCGGTAAAGGGTGAATTTCATGAAATTCGTTATAATGCCAACGGGGCAAGGATTTATGCGGAGGCACAGGAAAGCTGGACCAAGAATTCCGTACCGGTAACGGCAACCATTGAGGATTCCATTACAGAGATTCAAAAAATAGAGTTTTTTGTAGATGGAAAATTATTTGAAACCATTATTCCAACGAATCCACATAAAATGACCTGTGGCATTGCTGTTTCAGATACTTCTGCATCTGCACTTGGTACCCAGGTAAGGATTGTTGTAACCAGTAGTTCAGGAGTACAATCCGTAGCGAACAAAGTAGTTTGTATTGATAAACAGGCACCGGCAGTCAGTCTGGGCGGTGTTGCAGAGGGGGCAATCTATAATGCCAATCGAACCTTGCAGATTACAACGACTGAGAATATCTGGCAGGCAATGAGACCGGTCAGTGTTACTGCAACCAGAACCATTGACGGAAACACTACCAGTATGGATTTGGGATCATATGAAGCTGCAGATGCCACCAGTGTAACGGGACGTACCTTTACAGAAGATGGTATTTATCAGGTCACGGTAACAGCAGTGGATGCTGCCGGCAATTCCGATACGAAGTCCATATCCTTTACTATTGATAAGACTGCTCCGGTATTATCGATGACGGGAGCTGGTGAAGGAACCTATAGCAGCCGGCCGGTTACCATTCGATTTCAGGCGATTGAGTCCTTTTATGAAACTAATAATGTAAGAATTAATGTAGAACGGAAGCTGGGTGGCGCCACCTATGGCAGGACGATCGGTTTTGCAAATACAGGAAGGATTTCTGAGTTAAGCAATACGTTTTTGGAAGATGGTGATTATACCATTACCATGACGGCAACCGATGGCGCCGGAAATGTAGCAGCAATGCAGACACTGACCTTTACAGTTGACTGTACGGCACCGGTAGTTAACTTGTCCGGAACCAGAGATTATTTTGTAACGAATCGAAGTGTGTCGATTAATTTCTCCGTAGTAGAATCTTATTATGCAACCAACGAGGTACGGATTCAGGGAACCAGACGACTGGCTAGTGGAAGAACCGAACCGATTCGGATTTCTGAGTGGAGCAATAGTGGAATCACAAGTACACTGAATCAGGAATTTACGGAAGATGGTTATTATACGATTACGATAACAGCAACGGATAAGGCAGGAAATAATAAGCAGCAGACCATTCATTTTACCATTGATACAGAACCGCCGTTGATCGGTGATTTGAGTCAGTATGATGGAAAATACCTGTCGGAATTCCAATTAAGGGAAAAACTGGAAGATTTGATTTCTGAACTGACAGTACCTACAGTAAGAATGACATTGAATGGTGAAGCTTATGACGGAAGTGAAATCACACAGGATGGAAAATATACACTGGTTATTGAGGTGGCAGATGAAGTGGGACTTTCTTCTACAAAGAGCATTGAGTTCGTAATTGACAGGACAGCACCAAAAATTATATTTGCAGGGGCAGAAAATAAAAAGACTTATACAGAAACAGTAAATCTGAATCTTTCATTGGAAAATGAAAATGATACCATTGTGGCAATTCTGATCAACGGAGTTCCATATGAGCTGACAGCAGGGGCAGCTTCTTATAATTTGACATTTGATACCTTTGGGGAATATGAGGTTGTAGTCAATACCATTGATGAAGCCGGAAACGAGAACAGTCAAACCATAGTATTTACATATGCAGAGCATAGAAATGCAGTATTTTTATGGATTTTGATTGGAGCCGTTATTGTAGCGGCAGGTTTGGTCGTCTGTCTGTTGATTAAGTCAAAGAAAAAAGAATAATATAACGACAGTAAAAAAGAACTGTGAATGAAGGGACAGGAGTTTTAATAAACCTCTGTCCCTTCATTGGATTTAAATAATATATAGTTATCAATGCTTCCATGCCGGAACCTGTCGTAACAACTGATAGACTTCCTCCTTGGCAGCAGTTAATGTATCATCCTTTAGTTTCCAGCCCAGAACACCATTCAGCACCCGCTCCAGACTGAAATAAGGTGTATACACCGCAAAGCCCTGGAAATCGGATTCCGTGATTTGATATTTCCGGCAGGCAGTCAACAAGGTCTGATAAGCCGTCGAATGCTCCAAAATGCGGATAAATGGGGTTTCTCCATGGAAATCATAATCACTGGTTCCTTCAATGATCAATGTGACCGGCTCCTCCAGATGCCGGGAGGAAGAGCCGATATAGAATCGGTATTCACCGGGTTCAACCAGCCATTTTTTATAAACCGGGTCAAAAGAGGCTAAGGCTTGTACCGGAAGCCGGAAGGTTAGTGTTCTGGATTCCGCTGGTTCTAAGTAGACCTTTTGAAAAGCCTTTAATTCCCGGATTGGCTTGTCCAGAGTGGAAGATACATCATTTGCATATAATTGGACAACCTCACTTCCGGCCCGGCTGCCAATATTGGTAAGCTGGCAGGTCAGACATATAGTATCCTCCAGAGCTAGGGTAGGGCTGCAGGCCGACTCAAGATTTGAAAGCCGGAACTGGGTATAGCTTAGTCCATATCCAAATGGATACAAAGGCTCTATCCCTTTTTTATCATAATAACGATACCCCACATACAAGCCTTCACCATAGTTCAGGGTCCAGTCCGGAGAAGGCTGATTCAGGTAAGTTGGACAGTCCTCTAATCGCTTTGGAAATGTAAGCGGCAGTTTGCCGGATGGATTCACCCTTCCTGTAAGAATGTCTTTCACACCCCGGCCCCCTTCCATGCCCGGAAAGAATATGCACAGGATGGCATCCAGATCCTCTTCGCAGAATTGTAAATCAACAGGACCACATACATTTAAGATCAAGATAAGACGGGTATTGGATTTTTTGCCTTCTCGTATGGCATCCTGAATCTTTTTCTGTTGAGAGGAGGACAGTGACAGACTGCTGCGGTCCCTGCCTTCTTGCCCCGGAACAAAAACCGTAAGAATACCATAATCATAGTCATTCAGACACCCCTGGGATATCTGCTCTATATACTGACATTGATAATTTCTGTCATCGGAAAGTTCATCTAACAGGCTGGTAGTTTTGTTGGTATAGACTCTGGCACTTCCGTCTCCGCAATCATGAAAATGTATGGTCTCTTCACCGATAAGTGCAATCCGGCTGTTCGACTTGAAAGGCAGTGTCCGGGACTGGTTTTTTAATAAAACGGCACCTTCTGTTACGGCATCATATGCCGCTTTTTGTTTGAAGGACTGAGAACCGCTGCCTGATTCAGTATTATTCACGGCAGCAGCAGAAGACAGACCGGCCCTACCGGCAGGAGTCTGAAAAATGGCGGTCAGCATATGGGAAACAGCAAGATTCAATTCTGCTTCTGTCAGCGTTCCTTCTTCAATAGCAGCATAAACGGCAGACTGATCTCTTGGTCCCGGCATGTCAATGTCATTGCCGGCATGAAGCGCTTCCGGCTGGTTATAGACAGCACCCCAGTCGGAGATGATCAGCCGGTCATCAAAGCCCCATTCCTGACGAAGTACCGTCTGAAGCAGCCATTTATGTTCCGTACATGGAATTCCATTGATTTTATTATAGGCAGTCATAAGGGTTTTTACCTGACCTTCTTCTACACAGGCCCGAAATCCCGGCAGATACAGTTCCTGCAGTACCCGTTCCGAAATATGTTCATCGACTCCCTGACGGTAGGCTTCTAAGTTGTTGGCGGCAAAGTGCTTTACATTTGCCAGTACACCGCTTTCCTGAACGCCCTTTACCAGCTCTGGTGCCAGTGTGCGGATTAGACAAGGGTCTTCCGAATAGCCTTCGAATAAGCGTCCGTTTAGTGGGTCCCGATGAAGGTTGACATTCGGAGTGCCCAGAAGAATATCTACATGATAATCCAAAGCCTCCTGTCCCAAAGCCTGTCCGCATTCATATACGACCTGTGGATTCCAGGTGGCACCTAATAGGATGCCCGGTGGATAACAACCGGGCTGCTCTGTGATACAATGATGGGCATCCAGTAAATGAATAAACTCCATGCGGATCTTTTGCTGTTCTTCTGTCAGGCATTCCGGGTGATTAAAATTTGTCAGAATCTGACGCATGGTGCCGGCATCCAATTCCATCCAGTCGCCCATTAATTGTTCCCAGTTCATTCCGGTACCGCCGTCCAGGAACTGTATGGACGGGATTCCCAGTCGTTCAATAGGAAAACTGCTGAAGGACCTGCCTCCATTTAAAAGATGGATTTTTTCATCTAATGTCATTTCCTGAATCAAATGTTCTATATGCTGCTGGATTTCTGTCATATGGATACCTCCTGCGTTAAAAAATCTTCCTTATATTCTATAATGATTGCTTACTAAACCTATACTCTGGTGCAATCCGACCTCAGGACTCCTCCCAGCTTCGCTGGGTCCCTCCTCAGGTCATAGTATATCATAAATTTTATACAAAGTCAGTAAATGATATTCCGGTTGTTCTA
>JAIECC010000330.1 GCA_029068665.1 Lachnospiraceae bacterium | reverse complement strand
TAGAAAAGCAAGGAGGAACAGCCATGAAGGTTTTGATAGTTGGCAGCGGTGGAAGAGAGCATGCAATTGCGCAAAAGGTAAGTGAAAGTCCAAAGGTGGATAAGATTTATTGCGCACCAGGGAATGCAGGAATTACAGAACTGGCAGAATGTGTAGATATAAAAGCAATGGAATTCGACAAATTAGTTGCTTTTGCTAAAGAGCAGGCCATTGATTTGACGATTATTGGTATGGATGATCCGCTGGTAGGCGGTATTGTGGATGAATTCGAGGCGGCAGGGCTTCGGGTATTCGGTCCTCGTAAAAATGCTGCCATTATTGAAGGATCAAAAGCATTCTCCAAGGATTTGATGAAGAAATATAATATTCCTACGGCAGGCTATGAGACCTTTGAAGACGCGGAAGCAGCGATTCACTATCTGGAAACAGAAGCAGATTTTCCAATTGTTCTGAAAGCAGACGGCCTGGCATTGGGCAAAGGTGTACTGATCTGCAATACCTTGGAAGAGGCAAAAGAGGGCGTAAAGACGATCATGCTGGATAAGCAGTTCGGCAATGCCGGTAATCGGATGGTAATTGAAGAGTTCATGACCGGACGGGAGGTTTCCGTATTGGCTTATTGTGACGGAACCCATATTAAGACCATGACTTCCGCACAGGATCATAAGCGTGCGAAAGATGGAGATCAGGGTCTGAATACCGGCGGTATGGGAACATTTTCTCCAAGTCCGTTCTATACGAAGGAGATTGATAGTTTTTGCCAGAAGGAAATTTACGAAAAGACTATGGCTGCCATGAAGGCAGAGGGACGGGATTTTGTAGGTATATTGTTCTGTGGACTGATGATTACGGAAAAAGGAACCAAGGTATTGGAATATAATGCCCGGTTTGGTGATCCGGAAGCTCAGGTAGTGCTTCCGAGAATGAAGAACGATATTATTGAGGTCGTGGAGGCATGTATTGACGGCAATCTGGATCAGATTGATTTACAATTTGAAGATAATGCGGCTGTTTGTGTTGTATTGGCATCTGAAGGCTATCCGGTTTCTTATGAGAAAGGATTTGAGATAACCGGTTTGGAGAAGGTTAAGGAAGCAGATGGTTATTATGCCTTCCACGCAGGGACAGCATGGAAGGACGGAAAAATGGTAACGAATGGCGGACGGGTCATAGGTATTACGGCGAAGGGATCCGATTTGAAACAGGCAAGGGCTAATGCTTATAAAGCAACGGAATGGGTTGCATTTGAAAATAAATATATGCGTCATGATATTGGAAAAGCAATTGATGAAGCATAGGCAGGATGCTGTGTGGCTGATACCTTGATTAGAAAAGAATCCATTTTTGTATGTTGTGAACAATTATTGCAATGTACAAAGCTGGATTCTTTTTTCATGTACGCCACTCTTTCTGCAGTCTGGGAACCGTAAAAATATAAAAATAAGATAAAATGTAAAAAATACGATGATTTTTCTGCTATATTGTGGTAAAATTACAACGAATACGGTATATTTTGTGGTTTACATAAAGATAATCTGCATAAAAGAGGTACATAAATGAAGGCAGGAAACGCCCGGATAAAGAAGATAATCTCTATAGGAC